>CAMHUJ010000096.1 GCA_946188175.1 uncultured Ruminococcus sp. | reverse complement strand
GTTGGACGGTTGAAGCCGCAGTATGCCCGTTTACGGTTCATGCCGCGCACCGTTCGCAGCGAGTTTATGGAAAAGGCAGGTGCCAAAACTACCATGTATGCAGTCATTATGACAGGCGGTAAGCAGCTGAAGGTTGAGGAGGGCAGCGTCGTTCGCGTTGAGAAGCTCGCAGCTGAGGTCGGCGATACCGTCACCTTCGATCAGGTCGCAGCAGTCGGCGATGAGAGCGGTCTGATGATCGGCGCACCGACCGTTGACGGCGCATCCGTCACCGCAAAGGTGCTCGCAAACGGCAAGGGCAAGAAGATCCGCGTCTTCACCTACAAGCCGAAGTGCGGTCAGAAGCGTGCAAAGGGTCACAGACAGCCGTTTACACAGGTCCGCATCGAAACAATCAGCAAATAAGCACGGGAGATGAAGCTCACAGCTTCGTTCACGCAGAAAAACGGAATGCTTGTAGGCTGCAAGGTCAAGGGACATGCTGAATACACGGAGGAGGACCCGGACGGTCAGATTCTCTGTGCGGCAGTCTCCTCGGCGGTTCAGCTGACCTGCAATACGCTGACGGAGTGCTTCGGCGCTGCCGTCACGATCACGGAACAGCCTTCCGCAACTGCGCAGAACACACTCGGTTTCCGGCTTGATGCGCCGGATCCTGTGCAATCGGAACTCCTGCACGGGCTGCTGATTCATTTGCAGGCACTTTCAGAGGATTTTGACGGTTTGCTGACCGTCACCCTGAAACAGTGCTGAGAGCAGCCACCACTTTTGAATACGGAGGTGCAATCAAAATGTTGCGTATTAGCATGCAGTTCTTCGCTCATAAGAAGGGCGTTGGCTCTACCAAGAACGGCCGTGATTCCGAAGCAAAGCGCCTTGGCGTCAAGCGCGGTGACGGTCAGTACGTTCTGGCGGGCAATATCCTTGTTCGTCAGCGCGGCACTCACATCCACCCGGGCAACAATGTCGGCATCGGTTCGGATGATACACTGTTCGCAAAGATCGACGGTCAGGTTCGCTTCGAGCGTCTCGGCCGCGACCGCAAGCGCGTCAGTGTCTATGCTGCCGAGCAGCAGTAAGAATGCATGATGTCCTGTGCCGGGATCACCGGTGCAGGGCGTCTGATGTACCGCATGGTCCCCTTGTGTTTAACGCAGGGGGATTTCTTATGAGGTGATTTCAATGTCTATGTTCGTCGATCAGGCGAGAATCCATATCGAGGCAGGCAGAGGCGGCGACGGCGCTGTCAGCTTCCACCGCGAGAAATATGTTGCGGCAGGCGGCCCCGACGGCGGCGACGGCGGCAAGGGCGGCGATATTGTTTTTGTGGCGGATGACCACGATTCTTCCCTGATTTCATTCCGCTATAAGCGGAAATATGTTGCGGAGAACGGTCAGCCGGGCGCGGCAAAGCGCTGTACCGGCAAGAGCGCACCCGATCTTGTGATCAAGGTGCCGCGCGGAACCGTCATCCGCGAAGCACAAAGCGGCAGAGTCATGGCGGATATCTCCGGCGATGAACCGGTGATCCTCGCAAAGGGCGGCAAAGGCGGCAAGGGCAATCAGCACTTTGCAACCTCGACCAGACAGGTCCCGCGCTTTGCAAAGCCCGGCTATGACGGCGAAAAGTTCGATGTGATTCTGGAGCTCAAGCTGCTCGCGGACGTCGGACTGGTCGGCTTTCCGAATGTCGGCAAATCGACACTGATCTCGGTCGTATCTGCTGCAAAACCGAAAATTGCAAACTATCATTTCACGACGCTGGAGCCGGTGCTCGGCGTAGTGAAACTGAACGATGAGCGATCCTTTGTCATGGCGGATATTCCGGGACTGATCGAGGGCGCCGCTGCCGGTGCCGGTCTCGGACATGCCTTTCTGCGGCATGTGGAGCGCTGCCGTCTGATCGTGCATGTGCTGGATGTATCCGGCTGCGAGGACCGCGATCCGATCGACGATTTCGAGAAGATTAACAAGGAGCTCCGTGAATTTTCGGAGGATCTGAGCAAGTGTCCGCAGATTGTTGCTGCGAACAAGGCCGATCTTGCATCCGAGGATCAGATCGAGCGCCTGCATGCATATATTGCAGAGAAGGGTCTGCCGTTCTACGTGATCTCTGCGGCAGCCGCACAGGGCACGAAGCCGCTGCTCGATGAGATCTCAAAAACACTGGAAACCCTGCCGCCCGTCAAGCGGTTTGAACCGGAGGAAGCACCCGTGGAAGCACCCGAGGAAAAGGAACGCTATACGATTGAGATTGACGCGGACGGCGTATATCAGGTCAAGGCGCCGTTTATGGAACCGATCATGCGCATCATCAATCCGGATGACTGGTCGTCGCTGCAATATTTCGAGCGCGTTCTGCGCACCAGCGGCATCATCGACAAGCTGGAGGAAATGGGTGCAAAGGAGGGCGTAACCGTTTCGATCAACGGTTTCGAGTTTGATTATGTCGATTGATAAGCTCTCCGCACAGACACCGCTGACGCCCGATGAGGCGAAGCAGTACAGTCCGCTGACGCTCGCGTTTCTCGGCGACAGCGTCTATGAGGTCATGGTGCGTGAGACGCTGCTGCGCGAGGCAAACCGTCCGGCACGTGAACTGCATACGCAGGCGGTCGCGCATGTCCGCGCTGCCTATCAGGCGGATGCAGCAGCAAGAATCGCCGGTATGCTGACCGACGAGGAAGCGGATATTCTCCGCCGCGGCAGGAACGCAAGCGGCATCAGTGTGCCGAAGCATGCCACACCGGCGGATTATCGGAAGGCAACAGGCTTTGAATGCCTGTTCGGATATTTGTATCTCTGCGGCGAGATCACAAGGCTGCGCGAGCTGTTTGCGGTGATCTGGCAGGAACACACGCAGGAGCACGAAATTTCAGAATAGGAGGCGTTTTTCATGTCCGGACATTCCAAGTGGAATAACATCAAGCGGAAAAAGGAAGCGACCGACGCGGTAAAGGCGAAAATCTTTACCAAGATCGGCAGAGAGATGATGGTCGTCATCAAAGAGGGCGGTCCCGATCCGAACAATAACAGCAAGCTGCGCGACCTGATTGCAAAGGCGAAGTCGAACAATGTCCCGAATGACAACATCGACCGCCTGATCAAGAAGGCAGCCGGTGACAGTGATAAGAACAATTACGAATCCCTGACCTACGAGGGCTACGGTCCGAACGGCGTTGCGGTCATCGTTGAGTGCCTGACCGACAACAAGAACCGTACCGCGGGCAATATCCGTCACTATTTTGATAAGTTCGGCGGCAATCTCGGCACGACCGGATGCGTTTCGTATCTGTTTTCGACCAAGGGGATTGTCGTGATCGAGCATGAGGGTGAGCTGGATGAGGACACCGTCATGGAGGATGTCATGGAGCTCGGCGGCGATGATATGACCTATTCCGAGGACAGCATCGAGATCGTCTGCGATCCGTCAGCGGTCGGCGATCTGCGCGAGGGTCTGACCGCGAAGGGCTATCTCGTTGCTTCTGCGGAGGCAGAGGAGGTCCCGAGCACCTATGTTACCCTGACCGAGGAGGAGTCGCTCCGCAAAATGGGTCTGCTGCTCGAGCACCTTGAGGACGACGACGACGTCCAGAACGTGTGGCACAACTGGGACATGCCTGAGGAGGAGTAAGGCATTATAATACTGCCGCTCAATTCTCGCGTAACAGCGTGGATTGAGCGGCATTTGCTATATAAAGAGAGAAGTTAGGAGATAGGAGTGAGGAGTTGCGGTATCCGCTGCGCGGATGATTTGAAAAAACGCTGAAATTCGGAAATTACGCAGATTTCAGCGCTTAATTATATCAAAAATAGGATTCCAAAGGGACAATGTCCCTTTGGCGGAGTTTGAGTGAGTTTGCTTGCAAACTCATAGCGAAGCGTGCGAGAGCTCTCATTATAAATCCATCGGAGATACCTTTGTCAATCCGTCGGAGACACCTTATTCACCACGAGCTGCGCGGCGATGACGGAGATCAGAACCAGTCCGCAGCCGGTGAACTCGGCGGCAGAAAGATGCTCATGGAGCAGGAGCCAGCCGGAGAGTGCGGCAAAGACCGATTCCAGACTCATCAGCAAAGTAGCGAGGGTCGGGGGCGTTTCGCGCTGCCCGAGAATCTGGAAGGTGTATGCGACGCCGCAGGACATGATGCCCGCATAGAGGATCGTGCCCTTCGCCGCGAAAATGCTGTGCAGATCGGGATGCTCAAATCCAAGCATGACCGCCGTCATGAGGATACCCGCCGTGAAAAACTGGATACATGCCATGACGGTGCCGTCCGCCTGCTGTGCGCAGAAATGATCAACAACCATAATATGCACCGCAAAGCACAGCGCACAGCCGAGCACGAGCAGATCGCCGCGGTTGACCGTGAATCCGCCGCGGACGCACAGCAGCCAGAAGCCGGCGACCGCGCCCGCGACACAGAGCCAGATCGCTTTCGGCGGCTTCTGATGCAGAAATACCGAGAGCAGCGGCACAATCACGACATACAGCGCCGTGATGAATCCGGCTTTTCCGGCGGTCGTCAGCGCGATGCCACATTGCTGCAAGGAGCTTGCAATGAACAGTGCGATGCCGCAGCAGATGCCGCCGCGCAGGGTTGCTTTTTTGTTTGCCGCAGACGGTGCGTCAGCAGATTTTTTATGTCCGGACCGGAATATGAGAATGACCGGAATCAGCACAAAGCCGCCGATCAGCGTGCGGATCGCATTATAGGTAAACGGCTCGACGTAGCGCATGCCCTCGCTTTGCGCGACGAAGGCGGTACCCCAGATGATTGCGGCGGTCAGCAGCAGCAGACTTCCGCGCAGACGTTTCAGCATAGACGATGCTCCAGTTTCAGAATATTCAAATCAAAAAAGCATCCCCGATCTGTGAATCGGGGATACGGATATTATGCGAGCTTGATCAGCTCAATCAGAATGTCGGTGACGGTCTCGATGCCGAGCTTTCCGGTGTTGAGAATCAGGTGATAATTTGCGCTTGCGCCCCATTCCATGCCGGTATAGTAGTTGTAATGGCGGCGGCGCTGCTTATCGTGCCGGCTGACAATCGAATACGCCTTCTCCGGCGGCACATCATAATGCTCGATTGCATGCCGGACGCGGAAATCCATATCCGCGGTGATAAAGACGCTGAACAGGCTCGGGTGGTCGCGCAGGATATAATCCGCGCAGCGCCCGACAAATACCGCGGACGGATTCTCGTTTGCGAGTTTTGTGATGATCTTGCTCTGCGTCAGGAAAACATAATCCTGCGGCAGGGCTTCTGCCTCGGCAAAGGGCGAATAGGGTCCCGCGACGGCGATATTATAGAGGAAGGAATTGGTCATGCGTTCCTCATTTTCCTGGATAAACTTGGTGGAATAGCCGCACTGGTCAGCGGTCATGTCAATCAGCTTGCGGTCGAAAACTGGCAGCTCCAGACGCTCAGAGATATTCTGCGCGATCTCTCTCCCGCCGCTGCCGTATTCGCGGCTAATGGATATCAGCATCGGTTTCATAGTGTTCCTCTTTTCGTCGGTAGTCAAATGGCGTATTCAGTGGCACAACTGTATGTTATAATCATTATAGCAGAGGTTTCCGGATTTGTCAATATAAAAATGATACACTGTCTATCATATTTTGTCACATCCGGTCAGACTGCCGCGGAAACCGCGGAAAAATTTTCAGTTTGCTCTTGACAAATCCGCAATTTTCTGATAAAATAGTAAGGTACGGTTTGTCCGTACCGAGGCGAAAGCCGATTCCTTGTCCGCCCGAATCTGAACGGACGGGCTTTATCCAGAAGGAGGTGTATCAAACATGGCGAAGAAATCTGCAAGCTACGAACTGATGGTTGTAATCAGCCTCAGCAAGGGTGAGGAGGCAGTTCAGAACATCTGGACGAAGATCAAGTCCCTCATCGAGAAGAATGCAGAACTCGGCGAGGTTGATGAGTGGGGTAAGCGCAAGCTGGCATACCCGATCAACTACGAGTCCGATGCATACTACATCGTGGCAGGCTTCACGTCCACGCCGGACTTCCCGGCAGAGCTGGATCGTGTCCTGAACATCACGGACGGTGTGCTGCGCTCCATGATCACGGTCACGGAGTAATATCCCAGTGCAAAAAAGGAGGTTCGGTTTATGCTGAACAAGGTTATTTTAATGGGACGTCTGACCCGTGATCCTGAGTTCCGGCAGACGACCTCCGGTGTTCCGGTTTGCCGGTTTTCCATTGCGATCAACCGTCAGTTTGCAAATAAGCAGACAGGCGAACGCGAAACCGATTTCATTGATTGTGATGCATGGAGAAATACCGCGGAATTTGTTTCCCGTTATTTCAATAAGGGCAGCATGATTCTGGTGGAAGGTCAGCTCCGGAACAACAATTATACCGATAACAATGGCGTCAAGCATTACAGTATGCGCGTACTTGTGGATAATGTCAGCTTCTGCGAGTCCAAGGGACAGAACAGCGGCGGAGATTATTCCGGCGGAGATTACTCCGGCGGTCAGCAGGGCGGCTACGGCGGCGGCGGTTATCAGCAGGGCGGCGGCTATCAGCAGCAGGGCGGTTATGCACCGCAGGGCGGCTATCAGAACGCACCGGCACCTTCCGCACCGCGTCCGGCAGCACCGGCACAGGATGCGCTCTCCATTGGTGAGATCGGTGAATTTGAAGAAATCCTCAGCGACGGAGAAGTTCCGTTCTAAATTGATTTCCTGAAAAGGAGGGAAATATATCATGCCTATGGATCATGAGAGACCGCAGCGCGGCGGCAAGAGACCGCGCAGA
>CAMHUJ010000095.1 GCA_946188175.1 uncultured Ruminococcus sp. | reverse complement strand
GTATGCCATCGGGCATTCATCGAGCGTCACGCTGCTGACTGAGGTCGTATAAATGCCGGACATCTGCTTTTTGAATTCGGAAACAGTGAAGGATTCCTTTGCCGCCGCGCGGGACATCAGCCGACCTGCGCCGTGCGGTGCAGACTGATTCCAGTCGTCATTTCCCTTTCCGGTACAGATCAGGCTGCCGTCGCGCATATTCATCGGTATCAGCAGCTTTTCACCGCGCCGTGCTGAAACTGCGCCCTTCCGCAGAATCATATAATCCGTATCAATATAATTATGGATTGTCGTGAACTGCTCCGTGACGTGAAGCCCCATACCGCGGATTAGCTCATCCATCATTGCTTTCCGGTTGAGCATGGCAAACATCTGCGTGAGCTTCATATCATGGATATACTGTTCAAACAGCGTTCCGGCAGTATATGCAAGATGCTTCGGAATATCGGTGTGCTTGGTGTTTTTCAGCTTTTTCAGTTCCTTCTGAATCTGCTTTTCTTTGCCCTCCGCTTTCAGTGCGGCAATCAGCGCCTGAATATCATCCTTCGATGTGTGATTGAGCTGACGGTAAGCCTCTTCCTGATAGTACTTTGCGACTTCGACACCGAGATGCCGGGAGCCGGAATGGATAACAAGATAGATGCTGCCGTCCTCACCCTGATCTGCTTCGATAAAGTGATTGCCGCCGCCGAGTGTACCGATGCTCTGCATCAGCCGCCGAAGATCAATATGCTCGGCACAATAAAGCTGTTCCGGCGTAAACTGCTCTGCAAAGCGGTGCGGCGTTTCCCTCACAGAAAATCCGGACGGTATTTTGCTGTAAATCAGCTTGTCGAGTTTTTGCAGCTCAATATGGGTTTCTTTCAGCTTTACGGTCTCCATGCCGCAGCCGATATCGACACCGACCAGATTCGGAACAGCGGTATCTGTAATGGTCATGGTCGTACCGATTGTGCAGCCTGCGCCGGTATGTACATCCGGCATGATACGGATTTTCGAGCCCTCGCTCATAGGCTGATTGCATAGTGTCAGGATCTGTGCGACGGCGCTCTCCTCTGCGATTTCCGCAAAAATCTTCGCAGAAGCGTATTTTCCTTTTACTTCAAACATAATGTGTCCTTTCCGGAGCGCCCGCAAAAAAGCACCCCTGCAAATGCAGAGGTGCTCGGAATCATGACAATATACGGCTTTGCCGCATCATTTAGTCAGTCCAATCGGGCAAACTCCATGTGCAGTTATAATAAAGATATTGAATTGTGTGTTTCCTGCTTGCCTGTTTCATGGGGTTCACCTGCCTTTCTCAGAATTTGAAACTATTATATTCGCTTTCGGTACATTTGTCAAGCGGTTTTATCATTTTGTAACCGATTTGTATCTGAAATCCGTTCAGATATCAAATTCGACCGCGCCGCTTTCCAGCCGGTAGAGCGCACCGATGACTTTCAGTCCGTGCTGTTCCTCGCGCTGAATCTCAAAGCTGTTTTCGATCATGGCGACACTCTGCCGGACATTCATGCAGCACGCCTTGTAATCGTCAGTTTCATTGCCGATTGCAAGTTTGATCTCATCCGTGATGAACTTGATATAGCCGGAAGGGTCATGATTGATCGCCGCATCAACGGCACCGCAGTGATCGTGCCCCAGCACAACAACGAGCCGTATGCCGAGATGCTCTGCTGCGTATTCAATCGAGCCGAGCTGATGATCGTCTATGACATTGCCTGCAACGCGGATGATAAAGAGATCGCCGATATCTGCACTGAAGATGTATTCCGGAATAACACGCGAATCCGAGCAGGTGATGACAACAGCATAGGGATGCTGCCCCTCATGCAGTGTTTCGGTTCGCTTTTCAGGGGAAATATCACCTGTTCCGGATGCTGCGTGCAGATATTTCCGGTTGCCGTCTTTCAGTTTTTGCAATGCTTCATTTGCAGGAATAATCTGATTCACATGCATTTTTTACACCTCATCTGCAATATTTCCGGTCTGATGCTTGATAAAACGTGCCGTAATCTGCATGACATCACGCAGATTGTCGATATTTCGCAGGCTATCTCCGCATTCGAGTGAATGATTGCACTGCGGATAGAGATACATCGAAATCCGATGCGCCGCAGCAGCCTGCTTCATCCGGTCAGGGTCAGACCACGGGTCAGCTTCGCCTAAAAAGGCAATGCATTCCTGTGCGGATGCGGCAAAAGAGAATGTTTCCAGCAGGGGAGTATACCAGAGCTGCCGCGCGGGAATTGCATGATCTGCTGCATATTTTGCTGCAGCGATTGTCCCGATGCTTTTCCCGATCAGCAAAATCTCATCATATGCATCCCACTGCACAGATTGCAGCTGTTCCTCCGTCTGCCGGAATGCAAGCTCCGCCGCCTGTGCGATCATTTTGGAATCACCCATAATCTTGCGCGGCATATCATGATAATCAGCATGGAACAGTTCATATCCCGCTTCCTGCGCCAGTCTAGCCGAATAATACAGCAGCGGCTTATCCTTATGATAACCGATGCCCGGGCATATGACCGCAATCATTTTCCGCATCATCACTGCTCCAGCTTTTTCAGAAACGCCTTCGTGCGCTCATTCGAGGGATGATCTATGACATCCTTCGGGTTGCCCTGTTCGACGATTACACCGCAATCCATAAACACAACATGATTTGATACACTGCGTGCAAAGTCAATCTCATGTGTCACAATCAGCATCGTCATTTTTTCCTTTGCAAGCTCTTTCAGCACTTTCAGGATCTCGGCGGTCAGTTCGGGATCCAGTGCAGAGGTCGGTTCATCAAAAAAGAGCATTTTCGGCTTCATCGCAAGCGCACGCGCAATCGCTACACGCTGCTGCTGACCGCCGGAAAGCTGATAGGGATAATAGTCACTCTTGTCGGCGAGTCCCATTTTTTTCAGCAGAACCTTCGCTTCCTTCATGACCTCATCCTTGTTCCGCTTCAGTACATGAATAGTGCGGGAACAGGTTGAAATTCTGAAACACCAGACCGAATGTATGCTTGATCTCGTTCAGTTCATTCTTCGGAACATAAACCGGTTTGCCGTCCTGTTCACGGACAGCTGTTTTACCGCAGTAGGTCATCGAACCCGCGTCGATTGTTTCCAGCATGGAGATGCAGCGCAGAAATGTCGATTTTCCGGAACCGGACGGACCGAGAATCGAAACGACCTCGCCTTCTCCGACGCTGAGGCTGATATCCTTCAAAACATGCAGATCATCAAAGCTCTTCTTGATATTGCTGACTTCCAGTAAATTCATGATAATGCCCCCTTTATCTGAAATAATTGAGCTTCTTCTCAATGCGGTCCATGACAAACGCGACGACTGCATTGAAAATATAGTAGAATACACCGGCAATAAAGAGCGGCAGAATCGTCGCCTGTGCCGCAGCAACCTGTTTTGCGAGCGTAAACATCTCCGTATAGGAAATTGCAAACGCAAGCGAGGTATCCTTTACAAGTGTAATGACCTCGTTTGTGATCGAGGGGATGATATTCTTTACCATTTGCGGGAAGATGATCTTAAAGAACTTCTGCGATCTGGAATAGCCGAGGATTTCGCATGCCTCATGCTGACCGACCGGAACCGCCTGAATACCGGAGCGGTATATCTCGGCGAAATACGCTGCATAGTTCAGTGTAAAACCGATAATCACAGCATAGAAACGGTATGCTGCCGAGGTTTGAATGCCGAAAATATAGTAAGGGCCGAAGAATACGACAAGCAGCTGGAGCATCAGCGGTGTACCGCGGACAATCGAAATATAGACCGTAACAAGCCAGCTCAGCGGCTTGAATCTGCTCATTTTTCCGGCTGCGATCAGCAAACCGAGCGGAAGCGCGAAGAGCAGTGTCAGGAAGAATATGGCAAGCGATGCGCCGACACCCTTCAGAAGCTGAATGCAGATGCTTCCGAGCTTTTCGCCGAACGGAACTTCTTTCGCTTCGGTTTCAGTTTTAGCTTCCGATTCACGGCTCAGACAGACACTGTCAGAGAGGCCCCACTCGTCAGCGATTCGGGCAAAGCTGCCGTCATCCAGCATTTCATACAGCGTTTCCTGCACAGTATCACGCAGCTCTGTATTGCCCTTGAGGAATCCGATGCCGTACTGCTCCGAAGAAACATGCTCATCCAGCATGACGAACTGGCTGCCGCGCTTTTCAATCTCATAATTGGCAACGCCGATATCCATGCAGATCGCATCCACCGCTCCGCTTTCGAGGTTCAGAAAAGCACTGTTATAATCACCGACCTGCTGCAAATCCGCAAAGCTCGCGGCAAGCTGTTGATTTGATTCCTCTGCATCCTCACCGGTAAACGCTGCCAATGCCGAGCTGTCCGCCTGCACGGCAACAACCTTGCCTGACAGATCGTTCAGCTCACTGATATCCGAATCTTTCCTGACAATCACAACCTGCGAATTATCAACATAGGGAACGGACCATGTATAATCCGATTCGCGTCCGTTGATCGTAAACCCGTTCCAGATGCAGTCAATCGCGCCGGTCTTCAGTTCCATGTCCTTGGAATCCCAGTCAATCGGCTGCTTGACCAGCGTCCAGCTCTGCCGGTCACATACCTCCTGTGCAAGTGAAAGATCGAATCCGACATAGTCGCCTGCTTCATTCTGATAGCCGTAGGGGGGGAATTCCGCATCAAAGCCGACGGTAAAGGTTT
Organism: uncultured Ruminococcus sp.; assembly: GCA_946188175.1. GTDB lineage: Bacteria > Bacillota > Clostridia > Oscillospirales > Ruminococcaceae > Firm-04. Next base: position 2,089 of record CAMHUJ010000095.1, on the reverse strand, counting down.
TCCGTTCCGCAGATGCCGACAGTATGCTGACGGAACCGAACAGCAGAACCGCTGTGGTACTCAGCAATGCGGCGAGACTTCTTTTTTTCATGAAAATCCGTTCCTTTCGATGTATTTGTAATACGTTCGGACTGATAATATCATTCTACCATATTATTATATGAAAGTCAAGACTGACGGTCTGTCGTCTGTCGATTGATTTATCCAAGAAATAAAAAAGGATGAAATATATTGTGCCCATTGCTTTTTTGTGGTCCCTGTGTTATAATGGAAATACAGCCGGAATTGTACCGAACCGGCTGCACTGTAATTATAAGGGAGGGACTAATATGCAGAAACACATCACGAAAAAAATCGTTGCAGGAATGCTGACAGCTGCAATGATCGATTGGGGTATCGGCTGAGGAGCTGCTGGGCGAAACATCTTTTGATTACAAGATCGCCCCGTGGATGCCGGTTGAGGTAAGTCCTGCAAGACAGGATTTCAAGATCGAGGACGGCGCCGTATGCCTGACAATTATCAAATCCCGCGGCACAGAACGGCGGAATTATGATTTGCAATTCCGATACAGACATTTGAACTTCCGAAAAAATCATAAGTATAAAGTCTCCTTCAAGGCGAAGTCAAACCGTTACGGAATGGAGCTTTGCAGCCGGATTGACGTAAACAGCTTTGAAGATCCGCTTTTTGTGCTTGACGGTGCGAACGAAGAAATGACCATGGGTCCGGCATACAGCGGTAAGTGGGGCTCGCCGCTCAACCTGACAACGGAATTCAAGGAATGCTCCGGCATTTTTATTCCGACAGAGGATATTGAAGAAGCCGAATGGGTATTTAACTATGCATACGATGACACCTACGGCGGAAACGCACAGGACGGTGACCAGCTCTGGTTTGATGACATGTCCATTGTTGATATAACAAGTACCGAAACGCACCCGAAATCCAGCTGCGGCTATACCGCACGCGGATACAGCGGTCTGGAACATAACTTTATCTCGGTCAATCAGCTCGGATATTTCACCGGACTTGCAAAGCATGCTACGCTGAGCGATAACAGCGGCGATATTATGTATGACGCCGAAATACTGAAACTCGGCAACAGCTATGAATATGAGATCGTAAATTTATCGGATGATACCGTTGTCTATACAGGCACAACGGAGAAAAAGACCTTCGACGCCGATTCCGGTGACAATATCTGCAAGATTGACTTTACAAAATTTGATACACCGGGTGAATACTATATCCGGATCAAGGACAAGGAATGGCGCTCGTTCCCATTTCGGATCGGCGCTGATATTTATTACGAAAAAGGACATGATCTGCTGACGAATGCGCTGAATGTCTTTTATCAGAACCGCGCCGGTATGGATATCGAAGAAAACTATATCACTTCCGGTGAAAAGGACAAGCTCGCACATGCAGGTCAGCATAAGACGGAAACCGGATTTGTTCAGACACTCTGGCGGAATGAATATCTGTCTTATGAGGAGGCATCTAAAATATACGCGTCTTCTAAGATTGACGTAAAGGGAGGCTGGTACACAACCGGAAGTCAGGGCAAATATTTACCGGAGGGCGGTATCTCTGTTTGGACGCTGCAAAATATGTATGAGCGTGCATTGCTGAAATCAGACGGCAAGCGTAAATTTGCCGATAACTCCGGTACGGTCGTGATTCCGGAAGCAGGCAACAGGATTCCCGATATTCTTGATGAATGCAAATATGAGCTGGATTTCATGGCTAAGATGAAGGTTGAACCGGATGAGGAAACATGGGGCAAATATGCCGGTCTGTATTATCACAAGGTTCAGGATCACAAGTGGATCGAGATTGCGACAAAGCCCTGGGATTATATCGAAGGCTATGAGATAGCCCGTGTTGTCAAGCCGCCTACATTTGCTGCAACCCTCAATTTTGCGGCATGTGCGGCGCAGGCTGCAAGACTCTGGCAGGATTATGATGCGGAGCAGGCTGCCGCCTACCTGAAACAGGCAAAGGAGGCATATGCTGCTTTTAAGAAGTATTATATCTCGCCGGATCTGACCGTAACAGCACACCCCGATTACTGGAACGAATGCCCGA
>CAMHUJ010000094.1 GCA_946188175.1 uncultured Ruminococcus sp. | reverse complement strand
CCGAATTTGCAGAGATGCAGAAGCATCCGGCAGAGGGCGCGAAGATTCTCCGGAAGGTGCTGCGCGAGGTCGATGATGAGGATTTCGTCCGCATCGCCGTCAATATCGCACACTATCACCATGAGCACTTCGACGGCACCGGCTATCCGGAACATCTTGCCGGAAACGATATTCCCGTAGAAGCGCGGATTATGGCGCTCGCCGATGTCTTTGACGCGCTCGTCAGCAAGCGCTGCTATAAGGAAGCCTATTCCTTCGACAAGGTGTTTTCGATCATCGAGGAGTCCTTCGGCAAGCTGTTTGATCCGGTGCTCGGCGCGGTCTTTCTCGAATGCCGCGAAGCGCTCACCGAGCTCTATGCCGATATGGAGGCAGAGCAGCGGAGCATCCCCTGAATCCTTACGAAATATTCGGAATTATTGCACAAAATATATTGATTTTTATCAAAAAATATGGTAAAATAAGAATAGTACTATTTCTAAGCAGGAGGTGAGCCGCAATGGCAGAACTCTCATCCTTCAAACTCATCGGCGTCTGTCTTTCCACGATCCACATGGAGGATCGCTTTTACTTCATAAAATCTCTCAATCAACATGCCGCTACCGGCTGCTGATCTTCAATACCTGCACCGACCTCTACGACAAGGGCAATCCGAACGATGACGGCGAACGGAGCGTTTTTCAGCTGATTCCCTATGAATCGCTCTCCGCTATGATCGTTTTTCCGCACTTTCTGTACAATGATCCTGTGGTGGATACGGTCATTGAAACCTGCAAGGCGCAGGGCGTTCCGGTCATCGCAATCGACAAGGATGTCTCCGGATGCCTCTGCTTCCGCTTTGCCTATGCCAATATCTTTGAGCGGCTCTGCGCGCATGTCGTGGACGATCACCATGCGAAAAATCTGCTGATGATGGCAGGCGTCAGGAATAACCAGTATTCCGACGAGCGCATCGCCGCCTTCCGCAAGGTGCTCACCGAACGCGGCATGTATTACGACGACAGCCTGATCGGCTACGGCGATTTCTGGGACGGTCCGGCACTGAATGTTATGCGCGAATGGTTTGAGGAGGAGGGACGCCCCTTCCCCGATGCGATCATCTGCGCAAACGACTGCATGGCGATCACCGTCAGCTCCTATTTGCAGAAGCACGGCTGCCGCGTGCCCGAGGACTGCATCGTCACCGGCTTTGACTGCATTTTGCAGTCGCGCTATCATATCCCGAATCTGACAACCTGCCGGCAGGATTACGATGCAATGGGCAGCAGAATTATGCAAACAGTCGGGGCTTTGCAGCGCGGCGAAACCGTGCCGCACAGTCAGGTCATCGGATTCTCGCTGATCCGGTCGCAGTCCTGCGGATGCAAGCCGGTCTCCTTCCATAACATCAACGATGCCTCGCAGGAGATGTACAACAGTCTCCGGAACGCCTCCAAGCGGCAGGAGGTCATGTGCGCGGTGCAGGCGGATATCGCAAGGATGCGCTCCGTCGCGGAACTGCCCGAGGTGCTCAGCAACCGCTTCATCTTCCCGACAATCGTTCTTGCAATCAATCAGGATATCTTTGAAGGACCGGATTTCGGCAGGCAGCACAGCGCCGGAAATGCCTTTACGGACAGTTTTGAAATCCTGTTTCAGCGGTATTTCTGGTACCAGAAGGAAAACTGCGTCATTCAGCGGCAGCAGCTCATCCCCGAGCCGGATATCCTTTTCAGCCGTGAGGAGCCGGTCATTGTCTGTCCGCTGCACTTCATCGGTCAGCCGCTCGGATACTGCGTATTTCAGCCGGATATCACCGTCGATGAGTATGAGAAAATGCATATCTTCATGAATGCGCTCGATGCATCCTTCGGTGCGTTCCACAGTCAGATGCAGATTCGCGCGATCAATGAAAAGCTGGCGGCTGTCAATGCAGAGCTCGAGCAGCTCTATATTCACGATCATCTGACCGGACTGCTCAACCGCCGCGGTTTCTTCCGGCTGTTCCGGCAGAGCATCGCCGAACTGCATGACGCGGATATGCAGGTTTTCCTGATCTCGGTCGATCTGGACGGGCTCAAGCAGATCAATGATCATTACGGGCATCATGAGGGCGACTGCGCAATCCGCGCCGCTGCGGATGCTTTGAAGGCATGTGCCGGTGAAACCGATATCTGTGCGCGGTTCGGCGGCGACGAATTTGTTTTCGGCGGATTTGTTTCGGCTGCACTGACGGACATCCGCGAGGAGCAGTTCCGGCAGCAGTTTGCAAAGCAGCTTGCGCTGTTCAACGGCAGCGCCGGAAAGCCATACCGCGTTTCGGCGAGCATCGGTTTTTATGCTGTGCCTGCCGTACCGGATACGGAGCCCGATCAGCTGCTCAAAGCTGCCGACGACCGGATGTATGATGAAAAAAGGGCAGCACACGCCGCCCGTGATGCCGAACAGTAATTGAACATAAATGCCCCGAAGCGTTTTGCAAAGCGTTTCGGGGCATTGTTCCTTATCCGCTTCTCACCGGGGACGCGGTTCTGAATTTACGAAATAATAAATCGTGAGAACTGCGCCATAAGGGGGCAAAGGGTCAGGAAAGCGGGGGTTCGTGGGAGAAAACCGAGGGGGATTGGGCGAATCCGTCCCGCAAATTCTTTTTTCCCAATAATAAAACGCCATAGTACCTCTGAACATCCGTCAGAAATCCTATGGCGCCTTTCTTTTATCATTCGCCGCTCCTCTGTGCAAAAGAAAAACTATGTGACGGATGCCACATAGCTGCAAGGAGAAGTGAAATCAACAAAACATAGGGGGATTGGGGGATTTGAAACAAGGTTCCTTAAAACCTTGTTAATATTATACTAGATAAACATAAAATAAACCTGAATACAAAATGAACAAATTATGAACACATAGCAATATTTTTATGAACATGCAGGATTCTTAACATAATCCGGACCGAATATGGGTGGTGCTTATAAAGAAGTTTTAAGCCATAGTATTTCTGATGTAAAGTCAGAAGTACTATGGCGTTTTTTATTGACAATGCAGCGATGCTATGTTATAATTGCTATTAATATATATCGGGATTGATTTATATTCGATGAATAGGGGAAAAGCTATGAAAATAGAAACAGGTTCAACAATAGGCGTTTTCAGCCCGTCGTGGTGCATCACAAATGAAGCGCCGGAAGCTGCTGCTCGTGCAGAGAAATATATTCGCTCCCGGGGTTTTAATGTTAAGCACGGCAAGCTATGGGGAAAGGCAGACGCATACGTTTCAGGCTCACCAGAAGAAAGAGCTGATGAATTCAATGCGTTGCTTCACGATCCCGAGGTCCGTATACTTATGGCGAGTGTCGGCGGTCAGGTGACAAACGGTATGCTCCCGTATATTGATTATGAATACTACGCAGAAAACCCGAAACCCGTTGTAGGTATGTCGGATGTGACAGCGCTGCTGATGGCAATTTATACGAAAACAGGCGTACCCACATATTACGGCTCGAACTTTGTAACAAGCTATGCAAGGCTCAGTCCGTATCGGGATATCGCCTTAAAAAGCCTTTGCGATGTGCTGAACTTTAATGAATGCCACAAATATATTTTCCCCGAATACTATTCTGACGACGTTATTGAATGGTCGCAGGAATTAACCGAGGAAAAGTGTATCCCAAATGAGATTATAACTCTGAGCGGCGGAAAGGTATCGGGCAGACTTATCGGCGGGAACCTGTATACTATCGGAAATATATGGGGTACCCCATATATGCCGGAAATACGCAAGGGTGATATTCTGTTCATTGAAGATACCGAGGAGTGGGCGTGCAGCGTGGAACGAACATTGGCTCAGTTGAAAATCTGCGGTGTTTTCGACATGATTGGTGGGCTTATCATCGGGAAATGCAGGCAATTTCAGCATTACGGGACAGAGAAAACGTATTATGAGTTTATATACGATTATCTGAACGGACCGAATTATCCCGTGCTTGCCGAGTGTGATTTTAGCCATTGTGCACCCATGCTGACGCTGCCTATCGGAATCACGGCTAAGCTGGATGCCGATGCCCAGACGATAGAATTGGCAAGATAAATTATGAATTGTTTTAGCAACCGTATAAAAACGAATGCTCCGAAGCATTTTGAAATGCTTCGGAGCAAAACTTCTATATGGGTATCCATATTATCGGATTGTCTTATTTTCATGTCTTTTTTTCGCAATACAGCAGATTTTCCTTGACAGCGCCCTTTTCTTATGGTATGATATAATTACCGAGATATGATATATCGCATATCATGTTTTTTCAAAGGGGGATTTTATAATGAAAAAACAAATCATACAAAGGCTGACGGCGGCAGTCACCGCACTGACGGCTGCGGCATCCTGCTGCACGGCGCTCGCCGGTCATCTTCCGGCAGTCTCCGCGGCGAACACCTACTGGAAGTTTGACTTCGGCGGCGGCGGTGTCGCCGGAGGCTATACCGGCGTCTCCGCAAGCGACGGCTATAATCAGGGGCGCGGCTACGGCTTCTCTAACGGCACAAATGTCGCCAATGTTGCCGCATCCGGCAGCGGCGCACTCAGCGATGCCGTGCAGTTCAAAAATTCCTCGCCGACCGGTAATTATACCTTCTGCGCCGATGTCCCGAACGGTCTCTATCAGGTGTCCGTCTGGCTCGGCAATACCAACCGCACCAGCGTCGCAATCGAAAATATGTACCAGATCATCAATATGACCGGCAACGGCGCCTATCATACCTTGCAGGTTCCCGTCTCGGACGGTCAGCTCAATATCTGCGCATGCGCCGGAAAGGACGGCTATCCGTTCTCGATCTCCGCACTCGAAATCAAACAGATCTCAACAGAAGCAAAAACAAATCCGACGATCTGGGTCTGCGGCGACTCGACCGTCTGCAACTACTATCCGCTGGATTCCTCCGCACAGGCCGGCTGGGCACAGATGCTCCCCGAATTCATCGACAAGACCAAGTGGCAGGTCATGAATATGGCGGCATCCGGTCAGTGGGCGAGAGGATTCATGGAAGCCGGACAGTTTACCGTCATCGAAAAGAACGGTCAGCCCGGCGATATCTACGTCATCTCAATCGGCATCAACGATACCAATTCCAAAAATAATACGACCGAATCGCAGTATGAGGAAATTATCAAGGATATGGCGGAGCGTGCAATGAAAAAGGGGATGCGCGTCATTCTCGTCAAGCAGCAGGGCAGAAACGGCGACTGCCAGCGCAATCCGCTGCTCGAATACCGCTGGTACGCTCCCGCACTCGACAGAGTCGGTGCGGCGCTGAACATTGAGGTCGTCGATCTCTTCAAGCTCTGGCAGGATTACTGCCTCACCAAGAGTGCCGATGAGGTCAATAATATGTATCTGACCGACGGTCTGCATCCGAACCGTGCAGGCGCGACCGTTCTTGCTAAGTTCATGGCGGATGCGATCAATTCCGGCTCGCAGCCGACCAACCCGGATAATCCCGACAACCCTGACAATCCCGACAATCCGCCTGCCGATGAACAGGGCGATCCGCTGGCGCAGGGCGATCTCGACGGCAACGGTGTCATCAATGCTGCCGATCTCTCCCTCGCAAAGGCTGTCATCCTCGAAAAGAAATCTGCTTACAATCTCATTCAGGCAACGGATCTGAACGGCGATTTTGCTGCAAATACCGACGATATCAAGCTGCTCAATGACTATCTGCTCGGCAAAGCGGAGAAATTCGCAGAGCCGCTCTATGCAGCCACCGAGCAGTCGATCACGAACGGCTGGCACGAGGAAACCAATGCCGGTTATAAGTATAAGGATTATGTCAATCTCGATAATTCGACCGCTTCCGCACTGACCTTCGCGGTCAATGTCCCGCAGGACGGCAATTATCTCTGTACATTCAATATCGCAAACGGCTCCGCCAATGACCGCACCATGATGATCACTGTCAGCGGCGACGAGCGCAAATGGAAGCAGAGCTTCCTGACAACCGGCGCCTGGACAACATGGGAGGAACGTGCACTCGTCCTTCCGCTGAAAGCAGGCATCAACAAAATCAAGCTCGCTTCCGATACCTCCGAGGGCGGTCCGAACTTCGATTATCTCCGCCTGACCTTTACCGATGAGCCGATTGCCGAAGCCTATGACGCAAACGCACCGCAGCCGGATACGCCGGTCTCCGACAAGCCTGCCGTCTATATCGCTTCGGATTCCACGGCGCAGTCCTATAACGCAAGCTATAAACCGCAGCAGGGCTGGGGCTATTATCTCCAGAATTACTTTGACGACAGCGTCACGGTCATCAACCGCTCAATCGCAGGCAGAAGCTCCAAGAGCTTCTACGATAACGGCAGACTGACCTCGATCCTCGATGAGATCAAAAAGGGCGATTATCTGCTGATCGACTTCGGCATCAATGACGGCGATTCCTCGAAATCCGAGCGGTATGCGCCGGTCTGCAATAATGTCGATAATCCCGCAAACGGCTCCTTTGAGTATTACATGACCTTCTATATCAAGGGCGCACTCGACAAGGGCGCGACCCCGATCCTCATGAGCCCGACACTCTCGATCCGCAATCAGTCGCAGCCGTTCCAGGTCGGCTACCGCAATATTGATTCCGCTTGCTCCGCGCTCGCAAAGAAGTATAATGTGCCGTATTTCGATCTCGGCTCCGCAATGACCAATGATTTCAATAACCGCAATTATAATACCGTTAAGAGCTATTATATGGGCGGCGTCAACGGCGGTACCGATTTCACACATTTCACCGAGGACGGCGCGACCGTGTACTCCGCGGCGGCGGAGTTCGGCGGCG
>CAMHUJ010000093.1 GCA_946188175.1 uncultured Ruminococcus sp. | reverse complement strand
TTTGTCCATTATGCAAAGCAGCATGATATCCCAGTCGGACCGGGACGCGGCTCCGGTGCAGGCAGTCTTTGTGCCTACTGTATCGGCATTACGGATATCGACCCGCTGAAAAACGGACTGCTGTTTGAGCGCTTTCTGAATCCGGAGCGTGTCAGCATGCCGGATTTTGATATAGATTTCTGCATTGAGGGCAGACAGCGTGTCATTGATTATGTGACGCGCCGGTACGGTGCCGATCATGTTGCACAGATTATCGCATTTGATACACTGAAAGCGCGTGCCGCGGTGCGCGATACCGGCAGAGCAATGGATTTGCCTTATGCACTCTGCGATCAGGTTGCAAAGGCGATTCCGCAGGACCTGAACATCACGCTTGAACGTGCCGTGCAGGAATCGCCGGAATTAAAGCAGATGTATGTGGAGAAGCCGCAGGTGAAACAGCTGCTGGATATGGCTGCGAAGCTGGAGGGAATGCCGCGGCATGCGTCTGTGCATGCGGCAGGCGTTGTGATTTCTGCTGTGCCGGTTGCAGAGCAGGTACCCTTGCAGCGCAATGACGATGCCGTCGTCACGCAGTATACGATGAATATTCTGGAGCAGCTCGGACTGCTGAAAATGGATTTTCTCGGGCTGCGTAATCTGACGGTAATTCGGGCGACGGAGCGTATGATTCAGCGCCGGAAGCCTGATTTTTCAATGGCTGCGATTCCGGAGGATGATCCCGCGGTGTTCCGGATGCTCTCCAAGGGCGACAGCATCGGCGTATTCCAAATGGAATCGGACGGTCTGCGCCGGATCCTTGTGCAGATGCAGCCGACCTGTATTTCTGACCTGACAGCGGTGATTTCGCTCTACCGTCCGGGACCGATGGATTCGATTCCGCAGTATCTTGCGGCGCGTTCCGATCCGCGCAAGGTGCATTATGATCATCCGCTGCTTGAGCCGATTCTGCGTGAGACCTTCGGCTGCATCGTCTATCAGGAGCAGGTTATGGAAATCTGCCGCGCGCTTGCCGGTTATTCCTACGGCAGAGCCGATCTGGTGCGCCGTGCTATGGCAAAGAAGAAGCATAAGGTCATGGAGCAGGAGCGTGAGATTTTCATTCACGGCAATGAGACCTGCTGCGGCGCAGTCGCAAACGGTGTGCCGGAGGATACCGCAAATGCGATCTTTGACCGTATGGCAGCATTTGCAAGCTATGCGTTCAATAAATCCCATGCGGCGGCGTATGCGCGCGTGGCGTATGAAACAGCGTATCTGAAATGCCGTTATCCTGCGGAGTATTTTTCTGCGCTGATGACATCTGTGATTTCGTATACGCCGAAGCTGCTGGAATATATTGCGCTGTCGGATGCACACGGCATTGCAGTGCATAAACCCGATATCAACAGCTCCGACGCAGGCTTTACGGTTGCCGGTGACGGGATTCGCTTCGGTCTGGCTGCCGTGCGCGGGCTCGGTGCCAATGTCATCCGCGCTTATGTGCAGGAACGTGAGGCGCACGGCAAATACCGCAGCTTTCAGGATTTCTGCGAACGCAATGCAGGTCCGGACCTCAATAAACGTGCCGTTGAGAGCCTGATCCGCTGCGGCGCATTCGACGGGCTCGGCTGGAACCGCCGTCAGATGCTCGAAACCTATGAGCAGCTGATTGCAGCTGTCAGCAATCAGAGTCGGCATGTGATCAGCGGGCAGCTTTCGCTGTTCGGCGATGCGCCGGAGGACGACTGTATGCCGCAGATGCAGCCGCCCGATGTGCCGGAGTATCCGGAGCAAATGCTGCTGCAAATGGAGAAAGAGGTCACGGGACTGTTTCTCTCGGGACATCCGCTGGCCCGGTGGCGTCCGTTCTGTCAGCTTCTTCGGCTGCCGGAGATTGCCGATGTCATTCATATGAAGGATCATGCAGATGTAATGCTGCTGTGCATGGTTTCCGGTGCACGGACACATACAACGAAAAAGGGCGATCAGATGTGTTATCTGACCGTTGAGGATTTTAGCGGTACACTGGAATGTCTGGTGTTTCAGTCGCTTTATCCGCAGGTACAGAAACTGCTTCAGCCGGATGCACTTGTATTTGTCAAGGGTAAGCTCTCAAAAAAGGAAGGCGAAATCCGTCTGTTCTGCGACAGTATTATGACCGAGCAGAATTTTGCCGATTTTGCCGCATCCAAGCAGTTATGCTGTAAGGTCAGCGACAAAGAACCGGAGAAGATGAAAGCAATACTGGAAATCTGCCGGCGCTTTGCGGGAGATATACCGCTTTGCTTCTGGTTGACCGGCAGCCGCAAATATTTGAAACCGCGGATGCAGCAGGGAACGGAAATCAGCAGCGCAATGCTCAAATGTCTGACGGAGCAGCTGCCGCTTTCGCAGATTGCGCTGATTGACCGGAAAGGATGATTGTATGCGACATTATGAAGCGCTGTCTCCGGAGCTGGAGCAGCTGATTTTAGAGCAGCAGGCGCAGGGCTGGACATCGCCCTATGCCTGCAAAAACAGTGATGTAATCCGCCGCTTTGACCGTCCGAGCGATGTGCCGAAGATTTACCGGCAGCCGTTCTCCAAGGATGCGGACAAGATTCTGAACAGTGCGTTTTATAATCGCTATGCCGATAAGACGCAGGTTTTTTCGTTCTTCCGGAATGACGATCTCTGCCGCCGTGCGCTGCATGTTCAGCTGGTTTCGCGGATTGCGCGGAATATCGGCTCCGTGCTCGGGCTGAATCTTGATCTGATTGAGGCAATCGCAATCGGGCATGATATGGGACATACACCGTTCGGACATGCCGGTGAGCATGCACTTCACGATCTCTATCATGCGCGGACAGGACGCTGCTTCCGTCATAATCTGCACAGCGTCCGAGTGCTGGATACGATTATCCCTTATAATATTTCGCTGCAAACGCTCGACGGCATCGTCTGTCATAACGGCGAACTGCCGATTGCGGAATACCGACCGAAGCCGCTTTCAGGCTTTGCAGAATTTGACCGCCGGATGCAGGATTGCATCATGGATGAGGACGGTGACCGTAAGCTGATTCCGTCCACGCTTGAAGGCTGTCTTGTACGCATCTGTGATATGATCGCGTATCTCGGCAAAGACCGGCAGGATGCGGTTCGTGCGCATCTGATCGGCTCGGAAGCGGACTTTTCCGAATCGGCAATCGGTCGTACAAATGCCGAGGTTATCAATAATCTTGAGGTGAATCTGATCGAGAACAGCTACGGCAAGCCTTATCTCATGCTTGACGATGCGCATTTTCGCGCGATGAAGCAGCTGAAAGAGGAGAATTATGCGCGAATTTACCGCATGGAATCTGTGCAGAAACAGGTGCGTGACAGTGTCATTCCGATGATGCAGGAGATGTACGTGCACATCTATCAGGATGCCGTATCGCATAATAAAAACTCCTGCCTGTATCGGCACCATATTGCGACGGTGCTCGAAAAACAGCGCTGGTATCCGACGGAGATTCCGTATGCAGAGAGTGATCCGGATGATCTGACAATGGACTTTATCGCTGCAATGACCGATGATTATTTTGTGGATTATTACGCCGAACTTTTCCCGCACAGTACCCGCCGTATCTCCTATGTCGGATATTTTGACGCGGGGCAGTGAACGGTTCTCCGATTTTATAAAATCTTCATCAATAGCTCTTGCAATCTGCCGCAATTCGTGATATAATATATGATGTGAAAGTACGGAATAAGGAATCTCAAAACGGAGGACAGATCCCAAATGTCAGATTATCAGAAAGTGTTAGTTGTCATTCCCTCGCTCGATCCGGATGAAAAGCTGCTGAATGTCATCCGCGGCGTGCAGGAGAAGGGCTTTACCGATATTTTGCTTGTCGATGACGGCTCCTGCGATGCAAAGCAGCATTTCTTTGAAGAGGGTGCTGTACTCGGATGTACGGTGCTGCATCACGGCGTCAACAAGGGCAAGGGCAGAGCGCTCAAAACCGCCTTTGAATGGTTTATGGAAAACCGGAAGGATGCAGTCGGTGCGGTGACGATCGACGGCGACGATCAGCATCGCCCGAAGGATATCGCAGCCTGTGTCGATTTGATGTTCAAGCAGGAGAAGGATTCGCTGGTGCTCGGCGTCCGCGATTTCAATCTGCCGCATGTGCCGCCGAAAAGCCGTTTCGGCAATAAGCTGACATCTTCGGTGTTCCGGCTGTTCTGCGGTCTGAAGGTCAGCGATACGCAGACAGGTCTGCGCGTATTTCCGCGCGGCATTATTCCAAAGATGATCGAGATTTCCGGCGAGCGCTTTGAATATGAGACAAATATGCTGCTGGAATGCAAGCAGGCGGATATTCCGATTGTTGAGCAGACGATTGAGACTGTCTACATCAACGATAATGAAACCACGCATTTTCATCCGATCAAGGATTCGCTGCGTGTTTACGGTATCATTATCAAGTTCTTCATTAGTTCTGTGCTGTCGTTCGTGATTGATCAGGCGCTCAATATTCTGGGCTATAATTTCCTGTTCAAGCTGTTTGCAGAGGGCGCAAGACAGTTCTGTTCGAGTTCTCTTGCACGTATCATCAGCTCGCTGTTCAATTTCACGATGAACCGCAAGGCTGTGTTCAAGAGCGATGCACCGCTTGCGCTGACCATGTGCCGGTATTATATCCTCTGGGCAGGTCAGCTGCTGACGTCAATCGGCTCGGTATTCCTTCTCTCGAAGGTGCTGCCGGTCAAGCCGACCATTATCAAGCCGTTTGTCGATTTCCTGCTGTATTTTGTCAGCTTCCGCATTCAGCAGGCATGGGTGTTCAAGCCTGTTCCGAAGAAGGATACTGACGAGCAGGAAGATGCATAATATCAGAAAGCACTTTCGTTCGCGGAGGTGCTTTTCTTTCAATCAGTATATGATAGAGTAAGGATACGGACGGAGAATACAATGAACAAGGAATGGTCAGAACTGAACAAAACAATGCAGATGCAGCTGAAAAAGGCAGAGACATTTCATTTGGGAATTGCCTCGCTGTGTATGCTGCGTGATCGGCTGATGCAGGTTTTGTATGCGTTCAAAGATGATCTCAGCAGAGAGGATTTCAATGCAATGCCATATATGAATGCTGACGGATGTCACAGTACGACGATTGCATGGTCGCTCTGGCATATCTTCCGGATTGAGGATATTGTCGCACATACGCTGATTCTAGGCGATCAGCAGGTGTTCTTTGCAGAGAATTATCAGAAGCGGATACATGCGCCGATCACCACAACAGGCAATGAGCTTGTCAAATCAGACATCGCTGTTTTTTCAAAGGCATTGGATATAGATGCATTGTATGCTTATATATCTGATGTCAGGCATAGTACAGAACAGCTTTTGAACGATCTGACCTTCGATATGCTGAAACATAATATATCGGCGGCGCACAAAGCAGAGCTGCTTTCGCTGCATGTCGTCAGTGATGATGCGCGTGCTGTCTGGCTGACGGATTACTGGTGCGGAAAGAATATCCGCGGTCTGATTCAAATGCCGTTTTCGAGACACTGGATTATGCATACCGAAGCTGCTCTGCGGATTCAGAAAAAACTGTATCCGTGACCGCGTAGTTTTCCGCTTTTCGTTCGTCTAAGAGATGAAAGCAGGGAAATCCGCTTTCAGAAAGGAGCTGTCTATGGATAACGGTGCAAGTAGCTACCGCCGTTTCCGTGACAACGGTGATGAACGCGGACTCGATGCGATTATCATGGAATATAAGGACGGCCTGATGCTGTACCTGACGAGCATTGTCGGAAATATCCAGACAGCAGAGGAGCTGACCGAGGATACCTTTGTGCTGCTCGGCACGAAAAAACCGAAATTCAAAGGCAAAAGCTCGTTCAAGACATGGCTTTTTGCAATCGGCAGAAACTTGGCGATTGACCGGCTTCGGAAGGAGAAACGGCATCCGCAGATTTCAGTCGATGAGCTGCCGGAGCTGATGAGCGAGGAGGAGGCTGTTGAGTCGGCGTATCTCAAAAAGGAGCGTCAGATTGCCGTGCATCGGGTGATGCGGAAGCTCAAGCCGGAGCATCAGCAGGTGCTGGAGCTGATTTACTTTGAGAATATGAGCAGCCGTGAAGCCGCTGATGTCATGAAAAAGAGTGTCCGGAGTATTGAATCCATACTGTATCGTGCAAAGAAGGCACTGCGTTCACAGCTTGAATCGGAGGGCTATGACGATGAAGACTTGTGATGAAATGATCCGCGATGTACACAGCCGCATTGCGGAGTACGAGGTACAGAAGAAGCGCCGCAGAGTGAGGGCTGTTGTGACTGCTGCTGCGGTGACACCGATGATTGCGCTTACGGTGATCGGTGCAGGCTTGCTGAAAAGCGGCAGGCTGTTCCGGTCAAACACTATGACGACCGGCAGTACAGCTGCCGAAATCGAGATTGTGACGCCGGAGGCTGTATCGCAATCTGAGAATGGAATAACGAAAACATCGCTCTCAACTGATAATCTCAATGATGATAGTCGGACTATCAAATCGAATGCGGCTTTTTCGGAATCGGCAGATTGCCTTGGATATGCGGTGATAGACGGCGAATATTATCAGCAGAGCGGCGAAGGCGAATATTCTCCGGACCGCTATCTCGGAAAAGGCTCTGATTTTGAAGGCTATTACGCAAATTTGGATATCAGCTCTGAGTTTTATACTGCAAAGGAAAGCGAAGATGTGGTTGTTGTTCTGCTCGGAAACGGGGGACAGGTCGATTTGAAACGAATCGGAGCAGATGAGCCGATCCATACAAATATGCGTGAATCGGAATGGCACGGTCCGGAGCAGGGAACGACAGCA
>CAMHUJ010000092.1 GCA_946188175.1 uncultured Ruminococcus sp. | reverse complement strand
ATACAAAACCGTTATTTACCTCTATTACTACGAGGGCTATCAGACTGCGGAAATCGCGGAGATGCTCAAAAAACCGCACTCAACAATCCGGAATCATCTTCGTGAGGCGCGGCTTCTGCTCAAAGAAAGGCTCGGTGATGAGATATGACACAGGCAAAGTTCAAAAGTGCTTGGGACGGCATCCTGCCCGATGCGGCAGCTGATCAGCGGATGCGCAGCGCAATTTTTACGTATCAAAATGCATATCAGAAAAAGCATACGGTCAGGCGGCGCTGTATGATCGCTGCTCCGGCAGCGGCATGTCTGCTGCTCGGCACAGGATTCGGTCTGCACCATTATCATATGAAAAGGCCGCTGCATATGACGCTTGAAAACGGCACGGAAATTGTCTACCGCGCACCGGATGTCAGCTTCGTCAATGCCAAATGTGTCTGGCCGGAGCATTCCGGCACCCGCATGCTGACCGCGGATGAACTGCACACGCTGCTCCCCTGCTCCGCGCAGCCCGATCCGTGTGAGGCGGTATTCCGCACCGACACCGGAGAATTTATCCATGCGGAAACCAGAATCGGCGATATCCATGTGCATCTGTCCAAGGACGGATTCCCCGTCACGGATGTGATCATCACAGGCACGCAGACATATACCGATATCTGCGGCGTGCCGGTGACATTCGGATATTTCCTGACAAAACCGAACAGCCGCGGCATCCGCACGGCGATTCTGTATGCATCCTACGCGCGCAGCGATCTGAATTATTATCTGGAGATCGGCGGCGATGAAGCAAGAACCGAAGAACTCGGCACAGAACTCGGTGAGCTGGTTTATGAAATGCTCGAAGCAGACGCACCCGATCTCTCCGGAATTTGTTATGACACCGTCACAGAATAACAACAGCCTGACAGTACCAAAACACGATGCTGTCAGGCTTTCTTTGTTCAGATCGTGGATATGAAATTCCCCGATTCCGATATTCGGGAGTATTTCTCATTCATTGATGTCTGTATTTTTCCATGCCAAACCTCAATCAGCCGATAGCTTTCAGAATCGCGGCCGTCATTTCAGTACAGGAGCAAACCGCCGTACCGCTGTTCCCGACGATATCCGCCGTGCGGTATCCGGCAGCAAGCACCGCATCCACCGCATCCTCAATGCATTGTGCTTCTGCGGACAGTCCGAACGCATACCGCAGCATCATCGCAGCAGATAGAATCATTGCAATCGGATTCGCCTTGTTCTGTCCGGCAATATCCGGCGCGGAACCGTGGATCGGCTCGTACATGCCGCGGGTCGTCTCACCGAGCGATGCAGAAGCGAGCATACCGATCGAGCCGGTCAGCTGCGATGCTTCATCCGAGAGAATATCACCGAACATATTGGACGTCACGATCACATCAAACTGCCGCGGATTGCGCACAAGCTGCATCGCCGCATTGTCCACAAACAAATCCTGATATGCAACATCCGGATACTCCGCCGCAAGACGGTGCATCGTTTTCCGCCAGAGACGCGAAGTCTCGAGCACATTCGCCTTATCGACACTCGTCAGGCGTCTGCTGCGCTTCATGGCAGTTTCAAATGCCGCCCTGCCGATGCGCTCGATCTCAAATTCGCTGTAGGCTTCCGTGTCATAGGCCTCCTCGCCGTATCTGCCCTGCCGGTACCCGCGCTCGCCGAAATAAATGCCGCCGGTCAGTTCGCGGACAATCATGATATCAAATCCGGCATCAACCAGATCGCTCCGCAGCGGCGATGCACCCTTCAGCGCCGGAAACAGCTTTGCCGGACGCAGATTCGTATACAGCCCGAGCGCTGCACGAATCCCGAGCAAAGCCTTCTCCGGACGCTGCTCACCGGAAAGATGATCCCACTGCGGACCGCCGACTGCGCCGAGCAATACACTGTCACTTGCAAGGCAGCCCGCAACCGTTTCCTGCGGCAGCGGTGTACCGACCGCGTCAATCGCGCAGCCGCCGATCAGATAGGGCGTGAAACAAAAGTCATGCCCGAATTTTTTGCCGATGCGTTCCAGCACCGCAACAGCACCCGCCGTGATCTCCGGTCCGATGCCGTCGCCTTCTAACAGTGCGATTTGATACTGCATGTGCCCCTCCTATTCTCCGAGCAGCTTCTCCATGAGCAGAAATCTGCCCTTTCGCCAGTCTGCCGTTCCGGTTTCCCTGTATCCGTGATGCCGGTAAAGCCGCAGCGCATACGGATTTTCCGAAAACACATCGAGCCGGACCGCCCGAACGCCGCGCTGCCGCAATTTATCTTCCATTTCTATCATCGTATCACCGGCAGCACCCTGCCGTTGAAATGCGGGATGCACGCATAGTCTGTGCAGCACCGCAAAATCGTCGCCGCGATATGTCCAGTCACCCTTTGCATACTGTTCATCGCAATCCTGATTGAGCACATAGATCACAGCGATTCTGCCGTCTGCAATACCGACCTGCATCGTCTGCCGGCGGATATCCTCCGCAATGACATCGCGCGCAGGATATACCGCATCCCACTGATGAATCTGCAAGCGTTCCATTTCGCAGACCGCTGCCGCAATCAGCTGCATGATCTCATCTGTATCACTGACAGATGCCGTTCTGTAACTCAGCTTCATAATGCGCCGTCCCGAACCGCCTGCATCAGACCGCCGTGCGAGATAATCGTCTGAATAAACGGCGGAAACGGCTCGGTTTGGTATTCTGCACCCGTCGTCAGATTACGGATGATGCCATGATCGAGATCGGCTTCGATGCTGTCGCCCTCGCGGACCGCATCCGCAGCCGCCGGACATTCGATGATCGCCAGCCCGATATTGATTGCATTGCGGTAGAAAATCCGCGCAAAGCTCTTTGCAATCACAAGCGGAATCCCGCTCGCCTGAATCGCAATCGGTGCATGCTCGCGCGAAGAACCGCAGCCGAAATTCTGCCCCGCAACAAGAATATTCCCCTGCTGTACCCTGCCCGCAAAGGTCGGGTCGAGGTCCTCCATGCAGTGCTTTGCCAGCTCTGCACGGTCGCTTGTATTGAGATAGCGTGCCGGAATAATCACATCTGTATCGACATTGTCGCCGAAGCGAATCACCTGACCTGTATACTTCATTGCATGACCTCCCACGGACTTGTGATAAAGCCTGTCACGGCGCTTGCTGCTGCCGTCGCCGGACTTGCAAGATAGACCTCGGATTCCGGATGCCCCATTCTGCCGACGAAATTGCGGTTTGTCGTAGCGACTGCGCGTTCACCCTTCGCAAGAATGCCCATATATCCGCCGAGACACGGACCGCAGGTCGGCGTCGAGACAACCGCACCGCTCTCCACAAAGATTTTCAGCAGTCCCTCTGCCATAGCATCCAGATAAATCTGCTGCGTCGCCGGAATCACAATCACGCGGACGCCCTTTGCGCACGTTCTGCCTTCCATAATCTCCGCAGCGGCGCGCAGGTCTTCCAGCCTGCCGTTCGTGCAGGAGCCGATCACAACCTGATCGACCGGAATCTTCCCGATTGCATCAAACGTTTTTGTATTCTCCGGCAGATGCGGAAATGCAACGGTCGGTTCTATCTGTGATAGGTCTATTTCTACTGTCTGCTCATATTCTGCATCGGCATCCGCAGCATAAATCTTCGGTTCCGCTGCGCCATGTGATCTGAGATAGGCAAGCGTCAGATCATCGACCGCGAAAATGCCGTTCTTTGCACCTGCTTCGATTGCCATATTCGCAATGCAGAGCCGGTCGCTGACAGACAGCGCCTGCACTCCCGCACCGGTAAATTCCAGAGAACGGTACAGTGCACCGTCCACACCGATCCGCCCGATCAGATGCAGAATCACATCCTTGCCGGACACATATTTCCGCAGACTTCCGTGCAGCACAATCCGGATTGCGGACGGTACCTTGAACCATGCCTTGCCGGTCGCCATGCCGCAAGCCATATCCGTCGAGCCGACGCCGGTCGAAAACGCACCGAGTGCACCGTAGGTACAGGTATGCGAATCCGCACCGATCACCAGATCGCCAGCCGTGACAAGTCCCTGCTCCGGCAGCAGCGCATGCTCAATGCCCATTTTTCCGACATCGTAAAAATGCGTCACATGCTGCGTACCGCAGAAATTCCGGCACATTTTACATTGCTCCGCCGCCTTGATATCCTTATTCGGCACGAAATGATCCATAACCATGACAATTTTATCACGGTCAAAGACCCGCTCCGCGCCGAGCGCATCAAATGCACGGATCGCAACCGGCGAAGTGATATCATTGCCGAGGACACAGTCAACATCTGCAAGCAAAAGCTGTCCGGCACTGACGGATGATAGTCCGGCATGCGCCGCAAGAATCTTTTGTGTCATGGTCATGCCCATACGAAGACTCCTTTCTGAATCGGATTTATGCCTGCTGCGCATCCGCCGCGATGAGCATATTGTTCACCGCACTGACAAATGCCTTGATCGAGGATGTAATGATATCGTTGTCGATGCCGACGCCCCAGAAGCTCTCGCCGCTGCCGCTGAGTATCTCCACATAGGAAACAGCCTTCGAGGACGAGCCGACCTCCAGTGCATGCTCGGTATAGGTGTTGATCGTATAATCGAGACCGGTATAAGAGCGCACCGCATTGCTGACAGCATCCAGACGGCCGTTGCCGTTGTTTGTCGCGGATGCGGTCTGACCGTGATACTCAATATCAATCGTCGCTTCAATGCCGCAGTGCTGCACAAAATGCACATCGGTCAGATGCAGCGGCGACGTAATATCAACATAATGCTCCTTGAAAATCAGATAGACCTCGTCCGGCAGGAGCTCCTTGTGCTTCCGGTCGGAAACACGCTTGACAAGATAGCCGAAATGCTCGCGCATCCGCTTCGGGAGATTGTAACCGAACCGCGTTTCGAGGATATAGCCGATGCCGCCCTTGCCCGACTGACTGTTGATGCGAATGACATCCGCTTCGTATTCGCGCCCGATATCCGCAGGGTCAAGCGGCAGATACGGCACGGTCCAGAGATCGCCCTGATGCATCTCGCGCCATTTGAGCCCCTTTGCAATCGCATCCTGATGCGAACCGCTGAATGCCGCAAATACGAGCTTTCCGGTATACGGCTGCCGGTCGTTGACGTCCATATGCGTGACGCGGGTGTAAAGCTCCGTGATCGCAGGAATATCGCTGAAATCCAGATTGGGTTCAATCCCCTGCGAATACATATTCAGCGCCAGCGTGATGATATCGACATTGCCGGTACGTTCGCCGTTGCCGAAGAGCGTCCCTTCGACGCGCTCCGCACCGGCAAGCAATCCCATTTCGGTATCCGCGACGGCACATCCTCTGTCATTGTGCGGATGCAGCGAAACGATCACATTTTCGCGGTATTTCAGGTTCTCGCACATATACTCGATCTGATTCGCATAGACATGCGGCATGGAAAGCTGAACCGTCACCGGCAGATTGATGATGACCTTGTCATCGGGTGTCGGCTGCCAGACATCCAGCACCGCATTGCAGACCTCAAGTGCAAACTCCGGCTCGGTGCCCGTGAAGCTCTCCGGCGAATACTCAAAACGATAGCTGCCCTCGTATTTTTCGCGGTATTCCTTGCAGAGCCTTGCACCGCAGACGGCAATCTCTTTGATCTCCTCACAGCTCTTGCAGAATACCTGCTCACGCTGCGCCACGGATGTCGAATTATACAGATGCACGATTGCCTGTTTACATCCGCGCAGTGCTTCAAATGTCTTCTGGATAATATGCTCGCGTGACTGCGTCAGCACCTGAATCGTGACTTCTTCCGGAATCAGGTTCTGCTCGATCAGCGTGCGGCAGAAATCATATTCCGTATCGGATGCAGCCGGAAAGCCGATCTCGATCTCCTTGAATCCGATGCGCACCAGCTCCGCGAAAAATTCGAGTTTTTCGCCGAGGCTCATCGGCGTAACAAGCGCCTGATTGCCGTCGCGCAGATCGACACTGCACCACTGCGGCGCGCGGTCAATATAAGCTCTCTGCATCCATTTTCCGGATGCCTTCGGTGCTTCAAAAAACTGCCGTGTATACTTTCCGGCATTGTTCATTTTATGTACCTCCTGCGTGTCATTATGAAAATCCGCCTCTCTCCTTGTATACGGAAAGAGGCGGTTCGTCAGTTTCATTGCAAAAGTGTGCTTCACTTTCCCGTATCTATGAGAAAAGTATAGCATATTTTCATGGAAAAAGCAAGTGAGACACGGTTTCATCTAGGACATTGTCCCTGCGGGCGTAAACGGCGCGAGATTCCGCCGGACGGCAAATCCCTGCACGGCACCGCAGACCGGACAGTTCTGCGGCGGCTCGGTCCCCTCATGAATGTGTCCGCAGTTGAGACAGAGCCACTGCGTCGGCTGTTCCTCGCGGAAGAGCTTATCCTGCTCCATAAGGCTGCCGAACAGCGTAAAGCGGTTTGCATGCATCTGCTCAATTTCTGCGATCATCCGGAACAATGCAGCGGCTTCTTTCTGCTCCTCACGGACAGCGGTCTCCGCAAACGCCGGATAGACGCCCTCTGCTTCATTCCGCTCAAACTGCGCTGATGAAAGCAGTGCGTGCATCAGATCATCCGGCGCATCCAGCGGATATTCCGCGGCGATCCGGATGCCGCTGACACCGTTTTTCGTCAGCATCTCGGCAAACTGCTGCGCATGGATCAGCTCCTGCTTTGCAGTAAACTCAAACACCTGCCGGATCACATGCAGCTGCTGCGCGGCAGCGGCTTTCGACGCGAGCAGATACCGGACATGCGACTGACATTCTCCTGCATAGGCACGCATCAGCAGCGTACAGG
>CAMHUJ010000091.1 GCA_946188175.1 uncultured Ruminococcus sp. | reverse complement strand
GCATTTTATCCTGGTTTATGGTATAATAAAATGTATTATAGTATGTTGCAGAAAAACGAAAAGATATTGCTGTGAATCAGAAAGAGAGAAGTGAAAAAATGGAACCGATTATTGAAATAAAAAATGCAGTCAAGGAATTCAAGGTGCTCAACCGGCGGGAGGGCTTAAAGGGAAGCATCCGCGATCTGTTTTCGCGCGATTATAAGATCGTGCGCGCCGTGGACAATATCTCCATGCAGATCGGGCAGGGCGAGATCGTCGGCTATCTCGGACCGAACGGTGCCGGAAAATCCACGACGATCAAAATGATGACCGGCGTACTTGAGCCGACCTCCGGTGAGATACTGGTCGGCGGCAATGTGCCGTACAGAAACCGGACGAAAAATGCACAGGAGATCGGCGTTGTCTTCGGGCAGCGTTCGCAGCTCTGGTGGGCGCTCCCGCTGATCGAGTCCTTCAAAATCCTAAAGGACATCTATCAGATTCCTGATGCGGATTATGATGAGATGCTGAAATTCTATCAGTCGCTGGTTGATATCGAGCCGCTGCTGCACAAGCCTGTCCGGCAGATGTCACTCGGGCAGCGGACACTGAGCGATATTCTTGCGGCATTCCTGCACAATCCGAAGATCGTGTTCCTCGATGAACCGACAATCGGTCTGGACGTTTCAATGAAGGCGAAAATCCGGACGCTGATTCATGCGCTCAATGAACAGAAGCATACAACTGTCATTCTGACGACACATGATATGGGCGATGTGGATGCACTATGTCAGCGGATTGTGATTATCGACAAGGGAAAGATGCTCTATGATAACGATATTTCGCATCTGAAACAGTTTTTCGGTTCCTACCGCACGCTGAAAATCCGCATCAAGGGTGATCTGAAACAGTATGCGGAGGAAATCACCGGCAAGCTGCCGGAATGTTCTGTCTCTGCGGACGACGAATGGATATCGGTTCTCGTGGATGAATCCAAATCGACGGTCATGCATGTTCTGGACAAGCTGCAAAAGGATTACAAAATCCGCGATATGCAGCTTGAGGAAATCTCGACGGAGGAGGTCATCAAGAAGATTTACGAGGAGGGTGTCAAGTGAAGCTGAAAAAATACGCGACCCTCACACGCGCCGGAATCATCGAGGCATTGCAGTTCCGCATGTCCTTTCTGATTATGGTGATCGGCAATATCCTTTATCTGACCGTGACCTATTTTCTCTGGAAGGCGATCTATGCGTCTGTTGATACCGATGTCGTCAACGGCATGACCTTTACGGATACGCTGATCTATCTGGTGCTTGCAACGGCGCTCTGCGGATTTCTGGAGATGTATCTGGTCTGGGATATCGGGCGGAGCATCCAGTCCGGCAAGATCGTGCTCGATCTGCTGAAACCGATGCCGTACCGGCGGTATCTGTTCTGGTCGTATTCCGGCAGTTTCGTCACGCAGTTCTTCTTTACCTTTCTGCCGACATTCATTATAGTATCCGTTGTGACACACGGCGCGATTCCGCTTGGCATCAATCTGCTCTGGTTTGTGCTTTCGGTTGTACTGGCAATCGTCATCAACTACAGCATTGACTTTATCATCGGGACGGTCTGTCTCTATACGGAGTCGATCTGGGGTATCAATATCATGAAGCAGGTTGTGGTCCTGCTGCTTTCCGGCGCGACGATTCCGCTGGCATTCTTCCCCGACAGGCTGCGGACGGTTGTATCCTATCTGCCGTTTCAGGCGATTTACAATTCGCCGCTTTCTTTGCTGCTGAATGCGCATCCGGATATGCAGACCGTCTGTACAACACTCGGCTTGCAGGCATTCTGGGCGATTGCGCTGACATGCATCAGCGCTGCGTTCTGGAACCGCTCGCTGCGGCAGATCACGGTGAACGGAGGCTGATGATATGAAACAAAAAGGATTACGCTTCTATTCACGTATTTACTTGAAGATTCTTGCACAGGACCTCAAGAGCAAGATGAGCTACCGTGCCGATTTCATCATCTCTACAATCGGCATGATCTGTACCAATATCGCGGGATTTATCAGCTTCTGGATCCTGTTCAGGCGCTTTCCGTCGATCGACGGCTGGGGATACTACGAAATCCTCTTCCTGTACGGTTTTTCGCTGGTCTCCCTGACACCTGTACAGTGCTTCTTTGATAACAACTGGAGCCTGCGGCAATACGTCTACTCCGGCGACTTTATCAAATACTGCTTCCGCCCGATCAATCTGTTTTTCTATTTCCAGTCCGAGGTCTTTGACGTCAAGGGCTTAGGACAGCTTGCCTTCGGTCTGGGGACACTCATCTTTGCGTGGGCGAAGCTCGGGCTTGGCTGTTCGGTACTGATGATCCTGAAAATGATCGTCTTTCTTCTGACCGCCTCGCTCATCATGATATCGCTGCAAAATGCAGCAGCTGCGACATGTTTCTGGATTCAGAACTCGTTTTATGTCATGGATTTTGTCAACCGTTTCCGCGATTATGCCAAGTATCCGGTCACGATTTTCAATCGTGGTTTCCGGTTCATTTTCACGTTCGTCATGCCGATTGCATTTATCGCATATTACCCGAGCCTTGTGATTTTAAGACCGGATGCAGTACCGGTGCTCTCATGGATTTCACCGCTGATCGGCATTCTGTTCTTCTTTCTGAGCTATAAATTCTGGATGTTCGGCGCGCTGAAATACAGCGGAACCGGCTCCTGAACCCTTCTGAAAACCTCTTTACTTGTACCAAAACGGACAATTTTCCACATGTATTTGTAAATACATGTGGATTGTCCATTATTTCTGCGTTTTATCTGTTGATTTTTATGTGACATGCACGTATAATATAATTAAGATGTATGTAACTTGTACCGTGTCTGAAAAACAGCATGATTTTACTTCAAAAAAGAGATAATTAGGAGGGTTATATGGACGGATACAAATACATGGCGATTGTCGAATGGAGCAAGAAATATATCGCATCCAAGAATCTGCACCCGAATGATCGCTTTCTCTCGGAGAATGAGCTTTGCTCGATCCACGGTGTCAGCAGACAGACTGTTCGGCAGGCGCTCAAGTGTCTGGAAGGGGATGATATCATCAGCCGTGTACGCGGCAGCGGTACATTCGTCAAAAAGACAGAGGATGCGAAGCTCGAGAAGCCGGCAGCACTGAAAAGCGTCGGCGTCATTTCTACTTATTTCAGCGATTATATCTTCCCGCAGATCGTCACAGGCATTGAGAGTGTGCTGAACAAGGCAGGCATCGCAATGCAGCTTGCGATCACGCACAATCAGGTGCTCGAGGAATCCGAAGCGCTGAAAACAATGATCGCAAACGGCGTACAGGGCTTAATCGTTGAGCCTTCCAAGAGTGCGCTGCCGAATCCGAATACCGAGCTCTATCAGGAGATCAAGCGCAACCACGTACCGCTTGTATTCTTCAATGCGAAGTATCCGTGGGCGGATTTCCCGTTCACTGCGATGAACGATGAGCTTGCCGGAAAAATCGCAACCGATTACCTGTTTGAATGCGGTCATACGAAAATCTCCGGCATTTTCGCGCTGGATGATATTCAGGGACACAAGCGGTACAGCGGCTTCATGCGGAGCTGCATCGGACACAATGTCCGTACCGCGGAGAAGAATGTGCTCTGGTTTGCAACCGGTGACAAGAGCGAGCTGTTCTATTATGCGCAGAAGAAGCTCATGGCGATTATCCGCGATTCTACGGCGATTGTCTGCTATAACGATGAGCTTGCGATTAACTTCCTGCGCTTCTGCCGCGAGCACAATATCCGCGTGCCGGAGGACATTTCCGTCATCGGCATCGACGATTCCAAAATCTCGGTGCTCTGCGATGTCGCACTGACGACGGTTCGCCATCCGCATCGGATTCTCGGTGAAACCGCTGCAAAAATGCTTATGGATCAAATGAACATGCCGCAGAAGACAATCGAGGATGTTGTCTATATGCCCGAACTGATTATCCGTGATTCGGTCAAGAAGATTGCTGAAAACCATTGACCGGATCTGCGCTTCAGTAAGGTGGTGAGCAGTCAGAATGCAGAATAATATGAAACAGGGAACCGTATCCGATGTGCAGATGCTTGATCACAGGCAGCTCACGGCGCTGATGCAGTTCGGAGACCTTGAATCCTGTGCGGATATATTTGAATCGTATCTCGACAAAGTCAAGTTCTTCAGCATGGAATCACTGATGCTTCGGCTGTATATCGGCATGGATGTATATCTTGCCGCGCAGAATGTTGCACGCGGATTCGGCGTAACAAATGAAGAATTTACACATTCATTCGGCTCGATTGATGACATCTCAGCAAAAATGCAGACCGTCGAAACCACAGCGTCCTATTTGCAGGAAATGGTAGCACAGTGCATCCGCTGGCGGATCGCCTCTGTGTCGGAAAACGGAAACGGTGTCATCCGCAAGGCGAAGGAATATATTGACAGCAACTACACGGACGAGGACATTTCACTGAACAAGGTTGCCGAGAATGTCGGGCTGACGCCGACTTATCTCAGTGCTCTGTTCAAAAAGGAAAGCGGACAGAATTTTACCGATTATGTGACGACGCTCCGGATTACCCGTGCAAAAGAGCTGCTCTGCTGCACGAAAAAGCTGATTTCGGAGATCGCATATGAGGTCGGATTCCGCGATTACCGGTATTTCAGTCAGATTTTCAAAAAGCAGACCGGTATGACCCCGAGGCAGTTCCAGAACAGTACGAATGAATTATACAGAGCGGAATAAGTTGTCTGAAATTTGCAAGTTCATAAAAAAACAAACATTTCGGATAAAAAAGTCGGTATATTTGTGCGTACTTTTGGAATATAATGTAAGTACAAGTTAACGAAATGTTAACGCCATGGAAAAAAGGAGTGAATTGTTATGAAACTGAAGAAAATGCTGGGGATTATCCTTACGGCGGCAATGTGCACAAGCATGCTCGCAGCTTGCGGCGACACAGGCAGTACCGGCAACGGCAGCACGGGTGACTCGAAGCCTGCATCCGGCAGCACGGGTGACTCGAAGCCTGCATCCGGCGGCAAGTCCGGTCTGATTCGCGTCGGCATCATCAACAATGATCCGAACGAGTCCGGTTACCGTACCGCAAACGTCAATGATCTGAAGGCGACCTTCACCGAGGCGAACGGCTACGATGCACAGTTCTCCTACTCCCTGAAGAACGAAGAGCAGATTTCCTATGCTCAGAAGTACATTCAGGATGAGGTTGACTATCTGCTCCTCTCCGCTGCTGATACGGCAGGTTGGGATACCGTGCTCCAGGATGCGAAGAAGGCAGGCGTTAAGGTCATTCTTTTCGACCGTACCATTGATGCTTCCGAGGATCTCTATGAGGCTTCAATCGTTTCTGATATGGCGAAGGAAGGCAAGACCGCTGTTGACTGGCTCAAGAGCCAGAATCTTGACAAGTATCAGGTGATTCACCTCCAGGGTGTTATGGGCTCTGCTGCACAGAAGGGCCGTTCCGCTGCACTGACTGAGGCTGCTGAGGCTGATTCCTCGAAGTGGGAGATCGTCACCGAGCAGACTGCTGAGTGGAACGCTGAAAAGGCACAGCAGATCGTTCAGACTGCGATCGACGCGAACAAGAAGTTCAACGTCATCTATGCAGAGAACGATGATATGGCAAAGGGCGCTGTCGCTGCGCTCGATAAGGCAAACATTTCTCACGGCGTCGGCAAGGACGTTATCGTTATGGGATTTGACTGCAACAAGTGGGCTCTGGAAGAGCTGAAGGCAGGCAACTGGAACTATGACGGTCAGTGCAACCCGTTCCAGTCTTCGTACATTACCGATATCATCAAGAAGCTCGAAGCAGGCGAGAAGCTCTCTGAGAAGACCATTGTCATGGACGAGAAGGGCTTTGATGCTGCGACGATCACGCAGGAGGATGTTGACAAGTACGGCATCTAATGCCAGCGCTGCCGTAGGGGGATTTGTATAGAAAACCTTAGCGGGGCGGCATATAGTGTTTTTCTGTATGTCGTCCCGCTATAATTATATCAGCTTCATGGAGGGATCGTTATGCAAAAGGATTCCGTACTCGAACTGCGCGGAATTTTTAAGTCTTTTCCCGGTGTGAAAGCGCTGCAAGATGTGGATTTTACGCTCCGTAAAGGGGAAATCCATGCACTCATGGGGGAAAACGGTGCAGGCAAGTCTACACTGATTAAGGTATTGACCGGCGTGTATTCCAAGGATGCCGGTGACATTTACATTAAAAAAGATAACAGAGAAGAAAAGGTTGTATTTCATACGCCGCAGGAGGCACAGCGTGCCGGAATCAGTACGGTGTATCAGGAGATTTCACTCTGTCCGAATCTTTCCGTAGCCGAGAATATTTTTATCGGCAGAACGGAAGGCAAATTTATCAGCTGGAAGAAAATGAACGCGGATGCACAGATGCTTCTGAATTCGCTCGGAATCAATGTCAAGGCGACACAGCAGCTTGCAAGCTGCTCGATTGCCGTACAGCAAATGGTTGCGATTGCGCGCGCAGTGGATATGGATTGCAGCGTTCTGATTCTTGATGAGCCGACCTCCTCGCTCGATGAATCCGAGGTCGAAAAGCTGTTCGGTCTGATGCGTCAGCTTCGTGACCGCGGTGTCGGCATCATCTTTGTTACGCACTTCCTCGATCAGGTTTACGAGGTCTGCGATAAGATTACGATTCTGCGTGACAGCAGACTCGTCGGTGAATACACCTGCGAGGAGCTGCCGCGCGTACAGCTTGTCTCGAAGATGCTCGGCAAAGAGCTCGATGACATGGCGGATATCAAGAATGATGCAGAGGGCTATCAGGGCAA
>CAMHUJ010000090.1 GCA_946188175.1 uncultured Ruminococcus sp. | reverse complement strand
CCCTTTAAGGACGCAAGTCTCACAGTTTATCATTTCGTAAAATCAGAATCGCGCGCCCAGCGAAAATATTGATTGGACGGAAGATCAAATGAATGATGAAAGCAACTTCTTTTTTGTAATTCAGTCACGCAAAAGGAGCGTTGTCAGACAGGCAAACGAGTTCGTCAACAATGAGCTTTAGAAAAATGGATGCGGGCACTGCCCGCAAATTCTGATTTACCGCAGGAACACTTTTCTGAAATGGGAGTTGCAAAATGGCAGGAATCAGGCATCCAAACATTTTTGCGTTTTATCTGCGTTTTACAAGCGCATGAAAAATCACTGACACAAAGGAGAATGAAACATGAAAAAGAAAATCCTCACACTTGCAGCGGCAGGTCTGCTGCTGACCGGCTGCGGCAGCACGGAGCCGGAATCCTCTGCCGCATCCAGAGCCTATATTCCGGCGGATTCCGTCATTCAGATGAACATGCAGACGCTCGGATATCAGGTCACGCTCAATGACATGACCGAACAGACCGGCATCTCCATGCTCGCCGCCACGAACGGCAAAACGCCCGAGGACGGCTTCGAGGGGCTCTATGTCATCCGCGCAAACAATCCCGATACACTGGAATCCTATAAGCAGACACAGCAGTATGACAAGCAGATCGACCATTTCCGCTATATCCTTTATACCAATGATGCCGAATACGGCAATATCATGGTCTGCGGCACCGAAAAAGCGCTGAGCGATGCCGGCGTCACGGGCGGGAACTAATCAGTACAGCAGTCGATGCACATTCCGGAAAAATACGCTGTACCTACAACAATATGCAAAATATGTCCTTTGTGTCAGAGGGAATTACCATGATTACCTATCTTGAGGAAGCAGGGCAGTTTCAGCTCGATACGCCGCACGCAAGCTATGTGCTGACGGTCGCGGACGGTTTCCTGCTGCATACATACTGGGGAAAGCGCATCGCACCGCAGGATTTCAGCGATCTGCTGCGGCTCGGCGATCCACCCTTTGTCCCTTCAAAAAACGAACGCGAACGCGCGAGCTTCATGGACTGTGCGCCGTTTGAATATCCGTGCGCAGGCACCGGCGATTACCGCGAGGCTGCAATCGGCATTGAAAATGAAGACGGTGCATGCGCCTGCAATCTGCGCTATGTCAGCCACCGCATCTACAACGGAAAATACAATCCGCGCTGCATGCCGCATACATGGGGCAACGGCTGCGAAACGCTCGATATCCTGCTGCGCGACGAGCCGACCGGCGTCGAGGTCACGCTGCATTATACGGTATTCGAGGGCATCGACGCGATCATCCGCAGTGTCTCGCTCGAAAACTGCGGCGACCGCGATGTCACGCTGCGGCGCGTGCTTTCGGCATCCGTCGATCTCGACGACGACCGCTTTGAGATGATCTCGCTCTACGGCTCATGGGCGCGCGAGCGGCAGGCGGAGCGTCTTCCGCTTCGTCACGGCAAACAGCGTCTCGACAGCAGCCGCGGCGAATCCTCGCATCAGTACAGCCCGTTTTTTGCGCTGGTGCGTCCCGAAACGACCGAGCTGCAGGGTGAAGCCTACGGTTTTACACTGATCTGGTCGGGCGATTTCATGCTGCAAGCCGAGCTGACGCAGTTCTGTCAGACCAGAGCACAGATCGGCATGCAGACCGACGATTTTTCGCATTTTTTCAGCATGGAATCCGAATTTGACGCACCCGAAGCGGTACTTGTTTACAGCGAATCCGGCATCGGCGGCATGTCGCGGACATTCCATAAGCTGTTCTCCGATCACCTGATTCGCTCCGATTACCGCTATATCGAGCGCCCCGTGCTCATCAACAACTGGGAAGCGACCTATTTTAGTTTTGATCTCGAAAAGCTGAAAACGATCGCCGATGAAGCCTCTGTGCTCGGCATTGAGCTCTTTGTGCTCGACGACGGCTGGTTCGGCAGACGCGACAGCGACAACTGCTCGCTCGGCGACTGGACACCGGATGAACGCAAGCTGCCCGGCGGCTTACAGCCCCTGACCGACCATATCACCGGCAGAGGAATGCAGTTCGGGCTGTGGTTCGAGCCGGAGATGATCTCGCCGGACAGCGACCTGTTCCGCGGAAATCCCGATTTTGCAATCGGCATCGAAGGCAGACCGCGGACGCAGTCGCGCGCACAGTATGTGCTGGATTATACGCGGCGGGATGTCCGTGACGCGGTCTGGGAGCAGATGAAGAAA
Source organism: uncultured Ruminococcus sp. (assembly GCA_946188175.1). Taxonomy (GTDB): domain Bacteria; phylum Bacillota; class Clostridia; order Oscillospirales; family Ruminococcaceae; genus Firm-04. The sequence continues at coordinate 4,615 of CAMHUJ010000090.1, read as the reverse complement.
ATCCTCGATTCTGTGCCGGTTTCGTATATCAAATGGGATATGAACCGCCAGCTGACGGAGATTCCGCGCGCAGGTTTCCGGCGCGCCTATATGCTCGGCGTTTATCAGATGCTCGAGCGCCTTGTCACCGAATATCCGGATATCCTGCTCGAAAGCTGCTCCGGCGGCGGTGCGCGCTTCGATGCCGGTATGCTCTATTATTCGCCGCAGATCTGGGCTTCGGACAACACCGATGCAAAGGACCGTCTGCGGATCCAGTACGGCGCATCGCTGTTCATGCCGCCCTCGGCAGTCGGCTCGCATGTCAGCGTCTGCCCGAATCATGCAACGGGCCGCGTGACGCCCTTTGAAACACGCGCAAATGTTGCAATGTTCGGCACCTTCGGCTATGAGCTCGATGTCACGCAGCTTTCCGATGCCGAAAAATCACAGATTCCCGCGCAGATCGCACGCTGGCACGGCATCAGCAGCCTTGTCCGCGACGGCGAACTGTACCGGCTCGGCAATCCGTTCAGACCCTCCGGCTATGCTGCGCAGCAGAATGCGGATTATGACGCATGGATTTTCGTATCTGCTGACAAATCGGAAGCCGTGTTCACATATATCCAGATCACGGCGGAGGCGAATATGAAATCGCGGCGCATTCTGCTGGCGGGACTTGACGCCGATGCCGACTATGCCTTCACACGCTGCGGCAGCGAGGATGTCAAATCCGGCGCCTATCTGATGCAGTGCGGCATGATGCTCCCGAATCTCGGCGGCGATATGCAGTCCGTACAGATCATACTGCAAAAAGTATAATCAGAAATGAGAAATGAAGGTGTCCGCTGCGCGGACGAATCCGAAAGCCGCGATTTCTCATTCCGCATTTCAAAATTCCTCCGAATGAGGTTTATTATGAAACATAAGAATATCAAACGCACGGCGGCGATCTGTGCTGCCGCTGCCATGCTGCTGCATACCGGATGCGCCGGAAAAGCGTCCGGTACGCGCGAGACCGTCTTCGGCAATGTCGCAATCGGCGGCGGCGGATATATCCCCGGCATTGTCTACAGCAAAGCCGAGGAAGGGCTCTGCTACTGCCGCACCGATATCGGCGGCGCCTACCGCAGAAGCAAATCCGACAGCCGCTGGGTACCGATCACCGATCATTTCGGCGGCGTCAATGCGGACGACTGGAATCTGATCGGCATTGAATCCATTGCCGCCGATCCGGTCGAGCCGAACCGCGTCTATCTCTCCTGCGGCACATACGCGGGCAGCAACGGCGCGATCCTCAGCTCCTCTGATTACGGCAATACATGGGTGCAGGCGGATATGCCCTTCGCCATGGGCGGAAACATGTCCGGCAGAGGCGTCGGCGAACGGCTCATGGTCAATCCGAAGGATAACCGGCAGGTCTTCTGCGGCTCGCGCACCGACGGGCTCTATGTGAGCAATGATTTCGGCGTCACATGGGAGAAATGCGCCGCATTCCCCGTCGAGGGCGACTATTTTCAGGAGAAATGTCAGATCGGCGTCATGTGGATCGAATTCGATCCGGTCAGCAATGATATGTACGTCGGCTGCGCGATGCAGAACGGCGAATGCATCTACCGCTCGAAGGATGCAGGCAAATCGTTTGAGAAGCTGCCTGCGAATCTGGCGGGCATGTATCCGCTGCAAGCCGAGATCTCCCCGAACGGATACCTCTATCTCTGCTATTCCGACTCCTGCGGACCGAATGCAGCCGTCAGGGACGGCGCAGTCTGCCGCTATGATCTGAAATCCGGAAAATACGAGGATATTACGCCGAACTGCAAGGACGGCAGATACGGCGGATTCTCCGGTCTATCCGTGGACGGCAGCAATCCCGATACGGTGATATGCAGCACGCTCGGATTCTGGTCGGAGAAGGGCGAAAACGTCTACCGCTCGACCGACGGCGGCGATACATGGACGCCGCTGTTCTCAGCAGAAGGCGATCAGTATGCAATGGACACCTCCGAGGCGTTCTGGCTCCGCTGGGGCGGTCAGCAGGCGAAAACCGGCTGGTGGATCGCCGATCTCGAGATCGACCCGTTCAACAGCGACAGGGTCACATGGGGCACCGGCGCAACGCTCTATACCACGCAGAACATGACCGAGCTCGGCAGCGAATATCCGGTCATTGTGCAGTTCGATGCAAGAGGCATCGAGGAGACTGCTGTATTCAAGGTTGTTTCCGTCGCAAAGACCGACGATACGATTCCTGCACTCTATTCGATCATGGGCGACCTGACCGGCTTTGCACATCTCGATACCGACCGCTGTCCGGACGATCTGCACTTCATGAACAACGGCACCGCCTCGGATGTCGCGGCAGCATGGGCAGCCGGAAAAATCGCCGCGTATACCAGCGACAGCAAGCGTTCACCGCTGGTCTTCACAAACGACGGCGGCAGCTCATGGTTCCCGTCGCCAAAGCTGCCGGAGCGCGCCGCCGGCGGCGATGTCGCAGTCACGGCAGACGGCAGCAGAATCTTCTGGACGCCGGGCGTGCTTGCCGCAAATGTCTACTATACGACGGATTTCGGCAATTCGTGGTTCAAGCCGAACGGGCTCGGGCGCGGCGCAAAAATCTTTGCAGATACGTTTGATTCCAATACGGTCTATGCCGTCTGCGATGACAGCATTTACCGCTCGGATGACGGCGGCACGAATTTTGCTTCGACCGGCCTTACCGTTTCGGATAACTGCGAGCTGGTCCCCTGCCATGACAATCCCGATGCACTCTGGATCCGCTCCGGAAACAGCGTCGGCTATTCCTCGGACCGCGGCAAAACAGTGAATTATCTCAGAGGCGTCTCTGCCAATGCGATCGGCACCGGCGCTCCGAAAAATGTCGGCGGCGTCGCACCGCTCTACCTCATGGGCGAGGCGAACGGTCAGGGCGGCGGCATCTATATGACCGAAAATCACGGCAAAAGCTGGTTCAGGCTTACGACCGATAAGGACGGCTTCGGCAATATCACGCCGTCGATCACCGGCGACGCTTCCGTCTACGGCAAATTCTATTTTGCCACGAACGGCAGAGGCATCGTCACGGGTCAGGTACAGTAAAATATGAAAAAGAGAGAAGGCTTCCCGATTTGAAGAACAAAAGAAAAAGCAGCACCCTGCTGCTGCTCTCCGCGATTCTGGTCTGCGGACTGCTGCTCTGGCATCTGTTCAGCACCGGAACGGTCTGGTTCAATATGCCGCTGAAATCGCGCTATCCGGTGCGCGGCGTCGATGCCTCGCACTATCAGGGACAGATGAACTGGGAGCGCATCGCAGAACAGGGCATCACCTTTGCATTTCTGAAAGCGACCGAAGGCTCCGGCACGGTCGATGACTGCTTCGCCGAGAACTGGAAAAACGCGCGCGCTGCCGGACTGTATGTCGGTGCATATCACTTTTTCAGCTTCGACAGCTCCGCGGCAACGCAGGCGGATAATTACTGCGCCGTCGTCCCCGATGATGAGGATGCGCTGCCGCCCGTCATTGATCTGGAATTCTACCGCTCGGAGAATCTGCCCGATGCCGACGCAGTCCGCACGAATCTCCGTATCCTGCTCGCAAGAATGCGCGGCGTCTACGGCAAAAAACCGATCATCTACACGACAAGACAATGCTGGGAAACCTATCTCAAGGATACCGACTTTGATTACACGCTCTGGATTCGCAGCATTTTCAACGCACCTTCGCACAATTTCAAACCGGACTGGACATTCTGGCAGTACAATCCGCGCGGCATGCTCGACGGCTATTCGGGCGGCGATGTGCTGATTGACCTCAATGTCTTCCGCGGCACGGCGGAGGATTTCCGTCAGTTCGCAGGCTATACGGTTCAGCCGTAAACTATCAATTTGGAGGATCATCAAATGACCGATCAGGAACTGGAAGCAAAAAAGCAGGAATTTCTCAGCATCTGGGATGAGCATGTCAAGCGTCCGGGTGCCGACCGTCTGCGGAGCTATCTGCTCGCAGAGCAAAACGATTTCTTCACAGCCCCCGCCAGTACGCGCTATCACGGCGCCTATGCGGGCGGTCTGCTGGAGCATTCGCTGAATGTCTATTACAATCTCAAAGCGTATCTCGAACGTGAGCGCGTGCACAGCGTCTATCATTTCCCTGAATATTCCGAGGAGACGATTGCCGTCTGCGCGCTGCTGCACGATCTCTGCAAGATGAATTTTTATACGGTCGATTACCGCAATGCAAAGAATGCACAGGGCGTCTGGGAGAAGGTGCCGTTCTATAAGATCGACGACCGCCTGCCCTACGGTCACGGCGAGAAATCCGTGCTGATGATCCAGTTTTTCATGCATCTGCACCGCGAGGAGGCAATGGCGATCCGCTGGCATATGGGATTTTCCGGTCCGGAGGATAAGGGCACAATCGGTACGGCGCTCGAACGGTTCCCGCTTGCATTTGCGCTGCATGTCGCCGATATGGAAGCCTCGTATTTCTTAGAGGGCTCTGAATAACCCTCCCGCTGCCCGCGGAGAGATACAGTATCTCTGATAGATTGATAATGAGGCTCCGCCTCAAACTCCGCCAAAGGGATATTATCCCTCCGGACCTCCCGCTGCAAAATCTGCCAGCCCCTTCT
>CAMHUJ010000089.1 GCA_946188175.1 uncultured Ruminococcus sp. | reverse complement strand
ACATACTGTCCGCCGGTCTGCACCGTGATCTGTGCCGTATCCGCAGCGAGTGCGGCGGGCACATAGCAGGAGAATCCGTTTGCCTGATGCTGCTCCAGTTCCAGCGCTTCCTGCTCGCAGCATAAAAATGCCTGATAGCTCTGCCCGTTCAATGTGACATATACAGCATCTGCATTCTCATATGCTTCATCGAAAAGCCCGTAGATATGCAGATATTGGCCGTTCGGTTCCGATTCCAGACGCAGCGTCTCCGGATGCTCCGCGGGGATTGCCGCCGGAATCTCCGCTGCCGGTGCGGGCATCTGCGGCGCGTATGTCAGCAGGCGGTTCAGATTGCGCTCGACCAGCTCATAGACCACATAATCCGCCGGCTGAATCTCCAGCAGATCGAGCGGAACGGCATTGCCGCGCTGGAAGGAGCAGGCAGCAAACCGCTCTGCCAGCAGCGGAATCAGCGCACGCCCGAAGGAATCGCGGAACATCAGCAGAGAGCCGGAGCCGTTTTCGCAGGTTGTTTCAATCGAGAGATCGTCGATGCTGCGCATTCTGCCGACGGTGCGGTAGGTCTGCGGCACGGCATAGACCGCGTTCGCATCCGGCTTTTTTTCGGCAGGAGAGATCATGTTCCAGAGGTCGCCGTCCCAGTCGCAGGTCTCCGTGCGCGCCGTATTCGCAAAGCCGAGATCGTCGAGCCCGAGCGTCTGCATCAGCGTCTGATAGCCGAGCATGGCGCCGTCGCCGTTCCAGTGCGTATCGGTTTTGTGATAGAGCAGGCGGTCATTTCTGCTGCTGCGCAGCGCATTTCGCCAGTCACAGACCGTGAGATCAGTCTGCGCGAGCGCTTCGTGCAGCGCGTCGAGATTATTCTGTCCGCCGGTTTGCAGATATCTTGCAGGGAGATGCTCCGGATAGATGCTTGCCTTATTCGGTGCGGCGGCGAAGATCAGCTTTGCGCCGTGTGCTTCGCAGTAATCCTGCATCATCTGCATATTATAGACAATATGTCTGATCTCCGTATCTGAAAGCGTCCGGACTCCGGTTGCATCGGGGACAGTCGGCGTATAATACAGCCAGCCGTCCTTGCCGATGATCACATCCTTTTCTGCAGAAACGCCGAAGATGCTGCCGGACAGCTTGCTGTAGGCGGTGACGAGCTGCGTGCGGAGCCCGAAGCTGTCGCTGAACCATGCGTCAAATTCGGCCGGATAATCGCGGTTGAGGCTGCCGTCCTCCTGATGCAGCACAGGTTTTGCCGCCAGCACGCGGTTTTCAGTATTGACGGCACCGGTTTCAGCCGCCGCATCTCCGCCGCGGGATTCCCGTACTGCCAGTGCGGCTGCCGGTACGGCAAGAATCCCGAGAATCGCTGCCGTATAGAGAATGCGGAATGCATTTTTCACTTTTTCATTCATAGCAATCCTCCCACGGTCAGAAGCGGAAATAAATGAACGGATGATAGGTCGTCGCGGCGGCATTCATCATGCAGAGCACCAGCAGTCCGGCCGTAATCACGGAGAGCACAGCCTCCGCAGGCGCAGCCGCAGCCTGCTTCGCTTTTTCGGCGATCCGCTTCGGCAGCGGCGTGCAGCCGATCAGTGCAAGGATGATGACTGTCACGGCAAGCGGCGTCAGAAGCTGCGTGCATGCCGAAAGTGCGGTCATGGAAAGATTTTTGCCGCTGAACATGCAGACATAGAACCGCAGCGCCTGCGAAACCGTATCCGCGCGGAAAATGACAAATGCACAGACGACCGCAAGCACCGTATACAGATGCAGATACCATGTACGGCGCGGCGGTTCCTTTTTGTCCTTCCGGATGATCGACTCCATATGCATCAGTGCGCCGTTGATGATGCCCCAGAGGACGAAGGTCCAGCTTGCGCCGTGCCAGAGACCGGTACAGAGAAAGACGATCCACTTGTTGCGGACGGTCTTTGCCGCGCCCTTGCGGTTGCCGCCGAGCGGAATATACAGATACTCGCGGAACCATGTCGTCAGGGAGATATGCCAGCGCCGCCAGAATTCCGTGATCGACGCCGCGCAATAGGGATAATTGAAATTCTCCGGGAAATCAAATCCGAAGATTCTGCCCATGCCGATTGCCAAATCACTGTATCCGGAGAAATCGTAGTAGATTTGCAGCGTGTAGCAGAATGCGCCGAGCCATGCAGTCGGGAGCGCCAGCGTATCGGTCATGCCGAAGACCGTATCGGCGATCAGTGCGACCGTATCGGCGATCAGCAGCTTTTTGGATAATCCGAAGATCATTCTGCGCAGACCGGAAGCAATCTGCTCCGGAGTCGAGTGCCGTGCGGAAAGGGCATCCTCGACGGTCTGATAGCGCACGATCGGTCCGGCAATGAGCTGCGGGAAGAATGCAATATACAGCAGCAGCCGGAAGTAATTGCGCTGCACCTTTGCGTCTCCGCGTGAAACATCCATGATGTAGGAGATCGCCTGAAAGACAAAGAACGAGATGCCGACCGGCAGCCGCAGCGACAGCATCGGGACAGATAACCCGAGCAGGCTGTTGACCGTCTCAATCAGAAAATCGGCGTACTTGTATACACAAAGTACGCCGAGATCTCCGATGATTCCGAGCGGCAGAAAGATTTTTCGGCAGATTCCGCCTTTTTTCAGCATCAGCGCACTGATCCAGCTCCAGCCGACCACGCCGAGCATCAGCAGGCAGGCGACCGGTTCGCCGAAGCTGTAAAAGATCAGGCTGGCGACCGTCAGCAGCGCATTCCGGACACGCAGCAGCTTTGCCGGTATCAGGAAATACAGCAGAACGGTCAGCGGAAAGAACAGGAACAGAAAAATCGGACTGCTGAAAACCATAACAGTATTCCTCAGAAATTATGAAGCAGGAGAGAGAACGATTTCTGTGACAGTATCGTTCTCGATGAAGATTTCCAGCTTGCCGTCGGCAGTCTGGTAGGTATAGCAGTCCGGATCGCTTGCAGCGCCGTAGGCTTGCACGGCATCCGCAGCCTTACTGCCGACCTTGAGGCCGTCTTTCACAGCGACGCCGCTGCCGGTAATGTCGATAATCCGGATGCGCTCCGCACCGTTTTCGATGACAGTTTCCAGCCGGAAATCAGCGAATGTATAGGTCACATCCTTGCCGTTTACGATGCAGCTGTCGCTTTCGCGTCTCGAGTAGTTCGTATTTGCAGCGAGGTATGCCGCCGGATCGCTGCCGATCTTCAGTTCGTCAAACAGATTCGTTTCCGCCTTGGGCGCCTCCGTAGCCTGTGCCTCGGTCTGGGAAGCCTCGGTGGCTGCGGTGGTCTGCTCTGCCTCAGTCGCAGTGGTTTCCTCCGCAGTTGTGGTGGTTTCATCCTCGGCGGATGTGGTGGTTTCGGATTCTGCATCTGCGGTAGTGGTTGCAGCGGTCGTTGCGGATTCTGCCGCAGTGGTCTCCGCTTCGGTTTCTGCGGTCGTTTCCGCAACAGCCGTTGTCTCGGCGGTGCTGTCAGCGGTGATCGGATCCGAACCGCACGCGGTCAGCGCCGCAGCGCAGAGCAGGCTCAGAACAGCCGCAGAAATTTGCATTTTTTTCATGTGAATCAACTTCCTTTATAAAATATAAATATTAACCGATCGGGGTGTATTTTGCACTGACCAGTGCACCCTTATGATCGTATTCAGCATCAACATAGCCGCGCAGCGTATAGCCCGGACCGCCGTGCGCAATGTCAGCGGCATTCTGCTGCTCCATTGTGATATGGCAGCGGTTCATGCCGTATGTCGGGTCATAGTTCCACCATGTACCGTCGATATTCACCTGCACCCAGTAATGATGCGAATTGTGCCATGCATAGACGACACGGCTCTGGATGCCTGCGCGCTTGAAGGTGAAATCGAGTGTTGCGGCGAGGTGATAGCAGACGCCGCGCTTTTTTGTCATGGTCGGGTCAATGAGCTTATCCCAGCCTGCCTGCATCAGCTGATCGGTCGTGCGGGCTGCTTCGATATCGGAATAATAGAAATTGTTTGCGAAGGTCTGATAGATGCCGTTGACGGATTTGACGGACTGCTGGATGTAGGCATCCGCCTTTGCTGCACGGGTACCCTTGGCAGCGCCGTTTGCATCAATCGTATAGCCGTCGATTGTCGTCGAGACAGCCATGGTACCGTTTGCGTTGAAGTAGCTGCTCTGATTCGGCAGCTCCTGCCAGCCGGTCTGCGCGATGCCGTTAGCGTCGCCGAAATATTTGCTGCCGTTTGCGGCGGTATACAGTCCGCTTACGGGCTGACCGTCCTTGTCAAACAGATAGGTCTTGCCGTCAATCACGGTCGGTGCGACTGCCATGAAGCCGTCCGCATCGAAATAATACTTCTTGTCGCCGACGGTCGCCCAGCCGGTGACGCGCTTGCCGTCCGCACCGAGCAGGATGCGACCGGTTGTACCGTCTGCGCGTTTGACATCCTGAAAGCCCGATGTCTGCATCAGACCGTTTGCGTCAAAGAAATAGCTCTTGCCGTCAATGGTCTGCACGCCGGTCACCATGACGCCGTCTGCGCCGAAATAGCGTGTGCCCTGCGTATCCTTGACAAAGCCGGTCTGCGCGATGCCGTTTGCATCGCCGTAGTATTTTTTGCCGTTTGAAGCGGTATACAGTCCGCTCACGGGCTTGCCGTCCTTGTCGAACAGATAGGTTTTTCCGTCAATGACGGTCGGTGCGACTGCCATGAAGCCGTCCGCATCGAAATAATACTTCTGACTGCCGACGGTCGCCCAGCCGGTGACACGCTTGCCGTCGGCGCCGACCAGAACCTTTCCGGTCGTGCCGTCTGCGCGCTTGGCATCCTGCAATGTCATGGTCTGCATCAGACCGTTGACATCAAAATAATAGGTCTTGCCGTCGATCACCTGCGTACCGGTCACCATGACGCCGTTTGCGCCGAAATAGCGCGTACCCTTTTCGTCCTCATAGAAGCCGGTCACCATGACGCCGTCCTCACCGAAGAGATAGGTCTTGCCACTGACGGTATAGAAGCCGGTGAAGACCGAGCCGTCGTCGAGCAGCTTATACTGCCTGCCGCCGATCATCTGCCAGCCCTTGAGCAGACCCTTTTCCGCGTCGATGTAGAAGCGCTTGCCGTTTTCGGCATCGAGCCAGCCGGTGTACTTTCCCTTTTCCGGATCGGCATAGAACTGTTTTCCGTTGGGATCGGTGAACCAGCCGTTCAGGATCTCATGCGTTTTCGCGTCATAATAGCGCGTGATCTTATCCGAAGCGGTCTGCCAGCCGGTTTTGAGGATGCCTTCCTCGGTAAAGAGATAGGGCTGCTTGTCGATCACGGTTTCGCCGGTCGTTGTGCCGTAATGCCAGTTGCCGTCCTTGTCCTCATGCCACTTGACACAGACGCCGTATTCATCAAACAGATATGTCTCGCCGTCGTCCGTTTTGGCTGTGCCGGTCAGCTTGCCGTTTGTGCGGGAGACATAGTAGGTCTCGCCGCGCCAGCCGATCCAGCCGAACACTGCTTTGCCGTTTTCCGGATCGAAATAGAAGCGCTTGTCCTTGACGGTCTGCCAGCCGGTCTGCTGTGCGCCGTTCGGCGCGAACAGGTAGGTAACACCCTCAACCGTTGCCTCACCGACTGTCTTTTTGCCGTCTTTATCATAATAATACCGTTTGCCGTTGACGGTCTGCCAGCCGGTCTTTGTTTCAGATGCTTCCGCGGTGATCTCTGCGGCGGCGATCTCCTCTGCTGCTGCCGGAACCGCCATATATGCGGCTGCACTCAGCGTCACTGCGGTCAGAAGCACCGGTATCAGTGCCTTTTTCATTGTTTCAGTCTCCTTTCACATCAAAATACGCTATCCTTGATTATAACACAGAATCCGACATTTTTCAAGTGATTTCGACCGATTTCAACAAGTCTTAATGAAATCGGCAAATCGTACAGAAAACCGCCTGTATGGCGGCAATTTGTGCTATACGTGTGCGCAGAAAGAGGGCGTGATAACAGATATTACCACGCCCTCCATATTAGTACAGAATAAAAACAAAATGTGCTGCCCGCTGATGCGGCGTAACCGGTGTATTACGGCACAATATAGGAAATGTGCTCCAGCACTTCGCCGGTGACTGCATCGAAAATGATTTCAAAATCTCTGTTTTGCACAAGGCGGTATGCAAGCTGCGGTGCGGCTGCCGGATTATCGCTGAGATAAATGCAGAGCTCCGGTTCCGTATCAAACGGTGCACCCGAGGTATCCGACGCCTTGAGCTCCGCTGCGGAGAGATATTTCTCCGGCAGTTCGAGTTTCGACAACTGCTCCGGAAGCAGCGGGAAATTCGCATCTGCTTTGATTTCGCCGCGGTTGTTTTGGGAATAATATGCATAGATGCCGGTATCCATGTGCTCATAGCTGTGGAGCAGGATGCCTTTGTAAAGAATCCGGAACATTTTTCCGCCGACATAACCGGAGAGCTGATGTTCCGGATCATACCGCAGCGTGAAATCGCTCAGATCGGTTTTCGGATATTTGGCTTCGAGCATTTTCCAGAGCGTATTGCATTCGTCCGCCGTGACGCTGTCGGTTTCCGCTTCGATCACGGGCAGATTCTCCGGCGGTGTCCGGTACGTTCTGCCGTCTGCGGAATAGTCGGAGAAGATCAGCATATAGGTGCTGTTGTAGCCGTCAAAGACGACCAAGCGGCTTCTCTTGTACTGCGCCTTACCGTATGCAAGCGTAACCGTTTCACTGTCTTGTTCTTCGTAATTGAGCCGGACCGTCACGCCGTCCTCGGTGATTTTTTCGATCACGGCTGTTTGAAACGCATCGGGCAATGCAGCATGCGGATCATTCTGATACCACGCGGACTGTCCCTCTCCGAAATAATCGCCCTCATAAACGATGAAGTTTTCCGTGCTTTTGCGGGTTTCAAGTT
>CAMHUJ010000088.1 GCA_946188175.1 uncultured Ruminococcus sp. | reverse complement strand
GAATCTGCTCCCATGATGTCTCTTTTCTTGCGAGGGTACTGCGCGTGTAGAACATCAGAATGTACTGAACATCATCGGCGGACAGCTCACCGTCCTGATTGATATCAGCGGCGGCGAGCTGATTTGCGTCCGCCAATGCCCTCTCAGCGACGATCTCCGTATACAGATTCAGTGCTAGCTGCGCATCTTCTGCGCTGATTTCACCGTCTCCGTTGAGATCGCCTTTTTGTACGATCAGAGGCTCTTTCCCTCCCGTATAATAAGCCTCTGATACGAGAAATTCTAAGTTGTACGGACTGAATTCCGTCAGATACGCGATGATCTGCGCGGCGTCCGTGTTCTTCGGATATGCGTCGGAGATATATCCCGTGCGGGGATCCGTCTGGCACATGACCGCAAAATACTGCGCATCTGCGTCGGTTTCCCTGCCCGAAGAAACCGTATATGCATTTCTTGCTTCGATGAGCTGATAATTTCCGCTGAGCTTCAGCGCTTCTGCGATATACGATTCCGTCCGGTGCGTATCGGTCGGTGTCATGTAATCCGTGCGGAAATGCTCTGCCGGAATGCCGAGATCGTCCTGCATCTGCTGCAAGGTCTCATTCGGAATTCTGACAGTCAGCCGGACGGTTTCGCGTTTTTCAAGCGCTGCATCCTTGATGTATTTGTCGTAGGCTGCCTGCGTCTGCGCTTCGGAGATTTCTTTGTACTGCGCGTCCAGCTTGACAAAGTCGGTATCAAAGCCGTCGGCGCCGAAGGTTGCAAGGCAGGTTGTCATACCGCCGACTTCAAATCCGAATTCCTCGCTCACTTTGTATATCATCCGGCAGAGATCATATGCAGAATACGGCTGATTGGAACCCATACGGTGCTCCACCGAGTCATAATACCAGTCCGGCGCATTTGCTTTCAGGTACTCGTTGACCCTGACGGCATCTTCTGCACTGATGAATAAGCTGATTCCGCTGTAATTGAAGCTGCCGCAGTCCGGATAATAGTGAAATGCCTTGAGCGGATACTGTTTGCTGATTGTATCGTACAGCGCCGCTGCTTCGCGGTAATTCAGATGCTTAATGCGGAATTCATTTTGATTGAAGCCCATGCCGTAGGTGCTGTGGTTCTGGAATTTGAATCCTGCCGGCACTGCATTTTTGAGCGCGGCAACGATCTCATCCATTTTTTCCGTTGCTTCCGCTTTATCGAAATCAAACACGATTTTCACGCCGGAGCTGCCGTCGCCGTATACACTGTAAATGTTGTTTTCGCGCTTTGTGCTTGCATATGTCAGTGTCTTCGGTTCCGTTTCGGAATCCGGCTCGGAAACCAGCTTATACTCCCCGAGTTTTGTGCGGTGGAAGCTGTCCTCTGCCGCCTGCGCCGGAATGCCTGCACCTGCAAGCATCGCGGCGGTCAGCAGCATTGCGGTCATTTGAAATCGTTTCATAGGTACTCCTCCTTTCAGAAATACCAGATATACGGTTCCTCCTGTGTCATCGGGTAGAAATAGGATGCATCGGGCGTCACCTCGAAATTGTATGCCGGCTCATCGGGCAGCGAATAGCCCTTCGGGATCGGAACTGCGAAGATGAAGTGCCGCTGGGTCTGGTCGGAATCCTGCCGGTAGACCATGCCGTCGATGCGGAGATCATCCGGATTCAGCGAGATTTCGGTCAGATCGGCGTCGGTCGCATGCGTCCGCAGGTGAATGATCAGCAGATCGTAGCGGTCGTAGTTGAAGTCACGAATCTGCGCGTATTCGTCGCCCCACGGCTCCGCGTCAAAGATTTCCCACCAGCAGTCGAGCGTATCGTCGCTGTAATCGGGATTATAGACCTGCCACTTGGTCACGGTGCGGTCATTTTCATCCGGTACCGGACCCGTGCCCGAACCCTGATGCACGCTTGTTGCCATTGTGTCCGTGCTCTGCGAGACGGGCTCATCTGCCGTAGATATCGAGGTCATATACGATGCCGAGGTCTGCGTAAAGTGTGTCGCTTCGGCATTCGTGGATGTTTTGGCGGTATGTGTCCCGCTGCTCGCGGAGGTATGCGTTGCGGAGGTTTTTGCATGTGTCGAGGAATTCGAGGTCGCATTCGTTGTCTTTGCGGTAGTTTTCGCCGAAGTTTTCGTCGCTGTCGAAGCGGCGGAACTGGGCTTCGTATCGCTTGCGGATGTTCTGCTGGTTGCGGGCGACGGTTTTACAGACGTTGTTTCCGTTGCTTTCGTTGATTTGGGTGCGGAGGTCGTGCGGATGCCGCCTGAACCGGTTTGTGTGGTATGTTTGCGGGTTGTTGTCGAATTGGGTGATGTGGTGGATTTTGCGGTTGAGGTTTTGGTTGTGCCGGAGGACGGCTTTGTCGAATGCTCGGAAGCCGTGCTCTTTTCGGTATTTGTATCCTTCGTGTGTTCGGTATCCGATTCCGGCGGATTTTCCGCATTCTGCGAGGTTTTTTCCGTGCTGCCGGTATCCTTTTCACTCCGCGCTTCGGTGACGGTCGATGTCATCGAGGTACGGTGCCCCTGTGAATCGGATTTTGTCGGCGCAGCGGTTTCATTCTCATCGGGTGCTGTGGTCACACCGGCTGCATCATCGGATGTGCCGGATTCGGTCACGATTGTGATATCCGGCTGACTGTCAACAGAAGGAATGGACGGTGATTTCAGCCGCGGATAGACTGCGGCGAAGATCACGACGGCAATGCAGGCTGCCATGGCAGGGACGCCGTAACGCAGCCATGCAAACCGCCGCTGCTTTTTCTGCGGATTGGAAGCCGCTTCGATATATTCTGCGGGAAGCTCTCCGAGCAGTTCCATAAACTCAAGTTCTTTCACAGCAATCCCTCCTTCCGCAGTTGATTGCACAGCCGTTTCCGGATGCGCGACAGGGTGACTTTCACATTGTTTTCCGACATATCAAACAGCTCCGCCAGCTCAGGTACGGAGGATGCATGATAATAACGCCGGACAAACAGGCTGCGTTGGTGTTCAGGGAGTGTCCCGAGAAAACGTGTGACTGCATCGAGCACCGCGCGCCGGTCAATCTCATGCTCCACATTTTCCGGAGATGCGATGATCTCTGAGATTTCCGAGAGCGCCGCCGGCATCTGACCGCCGCCGCGCTTCTCCGCGTGTGCCGCTGCATATTTTTTGAGGGCAAAATTACGTACCAGCGTCAGAAAGTACGCTCCGAAATTATTGGGATGCGCAGGCGGAATCGCATTCCATGCGCCGAGCAGTGCGTCGTTGAGACATTCCTCTGCGTCCTCCTCTGTCCCGAGAATATTGCGCGCAACTGACCGGCAGAGCGCGCCGTAACGTCCGGACGTTTCGCGCAGCGCCTGCTCATTTCGTTCCTCAAACATTGTGAGGATTCTTTCGTCGTTCGTGGCATCCACCGCCTTTCGCGTTTTTGCCTTCACCCATAATAACCGTTTTTTCCGGAAAAGGTTACACATTACGGGCAAAGTTTTTTCAAAAATTTTTTTGTTCGTATTTGCGTGATTTGAGGTGTAACTTGTTTATGAATCAGGATTGCGCAGCTTTTCTCACGGCGTATCCGGATCGGTTTGGTCGGCGCGGGCAAACTGGCTCTGATAGAGCTCTGCATAGAATCCGCCCTGCTTCAGCAGTGAATCATGATCGCCCTGCTCGATGATATGACCGTCCTTCATGACGAGGATCAGATCAGCCTCGCGGATCGTCGAGAGCCGGTGCGCAACGATAAAGCTCGTCCGTCCCTGCATCATGGTCCGGAAGGCAGACTGAATCTTCTGCTCGGTGCGCGTATCAATCGAGGACGTTGCCTCGTCGAGAATCAGCATCGGCGGCAGACAGAGCATCAGCCGTGCAATGCAGAGGAGCTGCCGCTGCCCCTGCGAGAGTGCGCCGCTTTTATCGCTGATGACCGTATCATAGCCCTGCGGCAGACGCTTGATGAAGCTGTGTGCATGTGCCGCCTTTGCCGCCGCGATAATCTGCTCGTCGGTCGCGTCTCGCTTGCCCATGCGGATATTCTCGCGGACGGTCGCCGCCTTGAGCCATGTCTCCTGCAAGACCATGCCGATATTCTGCCGCAGGCTGTCCCGCGTCACATTGCGGATATCGTGTCCGTCGATGCAGACCGCGCCGTCATTTACATCATAGAACCGCATGATCAGATTGATGAGCGTGGTCTTGCCGCAGCCGGTCGGTCCGACGATTGCGACACGCTGTCCGGATTTCACATTGACCGAGCAGTGCTCGATCAGCGGACGCTCCGGCACATAGGAGAACGAAATATCCTGAAACTGCACATCGCCCCTGACATCGGTCAGCACGGCGGCATCCGGCGCATCGGGAATCTCGGTCGGCTCGTCGATCAGCGAGAAGATTCTGTCGGCGCAGGCGAGTGCGTTTTGCAGCTCGGTCATTACGCCGGAAATCTCGTTGAACGGCTTGGTATACTGGTTTGCGTAGCTGAGGAAGCAGGAGAGCTGTCCGACGCTGATGCTGCCGCGGATTGCCGCGAGCGCGCCGGTCAGTCCGACTGCCGCATACACAAGCGCATTGACAAATCGCGTGCAGGGATTTGTCAGCGAGGAATAGAAGGTCGCCTTCAGGGAGGCTTCGGTCAGGCGGTCGTTGATCTCGTCGAAATCGCGCATGGTTTCCGCTTCGTGACCGAATGCCTGCACGATCTTCTGATTTGCAACGGTTTCATTGATGATCGCGGTCTGCTCGGCGCGCGTTTCCGCCTGTACGCGGAACATTTTATATGTACGCTTGGCGATGAATGCCGCGACGAACAGCGACAGCGGCGTCATGACAATGACAACGAGCGTAATCGCCGGATGAATCGACAGCATGAAGATCAGCGTGCCGAGAATCGTCAGGACGCCCGTGAAAAGCTGCGTAAAGCCCATGAGCAGA
Organism: uncultured Ruminococcus sp.; assembly: GCA_946188175.1. Lineage (GTDB taxonomy): Bacteria > Bacillota > Clostridia > Oscillospirales > Ruminococcaceae > Firm-04. The sequence continues at coordinate 2,046 of CAMHUJ010000088.1, read as the reverse complement.
CCGTCCGCGAACTGATCGACGTCGGAGATCATACGGCTGACCGTGACGCCGGTCGGGTGGCTGTCCAGATAGGAGAGCGGCAGGTGCTCAATGCGGTCAATCGCGCGGTTGCGGATATCCTCGATCACTTCATAGGTGATCTTGTTGTGTGCGATGCTCATGACCCACTGTGCGAGCGCGGTCACGGCGACCGAGATGCCGATTGTCAGCAGAATGCGTGTTACTGCGTTGAAATCGACATGTCCGGCAGATTCGATGCGGTCGATTGCTCTGCCGATCAGAATCGGGACATAGAGCGTCAGTGCGACGGTGACGACTGCAAGCAGTACCGTCATAATCAGCCATTTTTTGTATCCGGCGAGATCATGCAGCACACGGCGGATTGTCTCGGTGCGGATGCTTTGCTTTTTTTCAGCCATTCTGCCGCACCTCCTCCTTCGGAAACTGCGATGCATGAATTTCCTGATACACCGCGCAGGATTGCAGCAGCTCCTCATGCGTGCCGATGCCTGCAAGCTGCCCGTCGTCGAGCACGAGGATTTTGTCCGCGTGCTGAATGGACGCCGTCCGCTGCGATACAATAAAGACCGTCGGACGGTCGGGGAGCGCTTTCAGGGATGTACGGAGCGCCGCATCGGTTGCATAATCAAGTGCAGATGCGCTGTCGTCGAGAATCAGGAACTCCGGTCTGCGGACGAGTGCACGCGCGATTGTCAGGCGCTGTCGCTGTCCGCCGGAGAAATTATGTCCGCCCTCGGTAATCATTTCATCGAGACCGTCTGCCTTCGCGCGCACGACGTCCATTGCCTGTGCGGCGGTCAGTGCGGTTTCGAGTTCCGCATCGGATGCATCCGCGCAGCCCCATTGCAGATTCTGCCGGATTGTGCCGTGGAACAGCACTGCCTTCTGCGGCACCGTGCCGATGCGCTTGCGCAGTGCCTGATGCGGAAATGCACTGCTCGGGATGCCGTCGATTGTGATGCTGCCTTCGGTCGGCTCATAGAAGCGGGGAATCAGGTTGACGAGCGTGGATTTGCCCGAGCCCGTTCCGCCGATAATGCCGATCACATCGCCGCGCGCTGCGGTAAAGCTGATATCGGAAAGCGACGGTGCTGCGGCGTTTTCATAAGTGAATGTCACATGGTCAAAAGAGATCGTGCCGCGGTTTGCATCCGGAATCGCAGGCTCTGAGCCGTCCTCGGGAATCAGCGTACCGGATTCAAGCACCGCCTGCACTCTGTTGCCGCAGGCAGCGGCTTTTGTCAGGCTGATGATGAGGTTTGCGAGCTTGATCAGTTCGACCAGAATCTGCGACATATAGTTATAGAGGGCAATGACCGCGCCCTGCGTCAGCATACCGGCATGGACGCGCAGTGCACCGGTATAGATCAGCGCGACAATCGCAAGATTGACAATGACATACGTCACCGGATTCATCAGTGCCGAGATTTTGCCGACGGATTTCTGCATTGCAACGAGCACTTCGATCTCACCGCGGAATTCTCTCGCCTCGGCATCCTCATTCCGGAATGCACGGATCACGCGGACACCGGTCAGATTTTCGCGCGTTGTCTCGGTGACGGTATCAAGCTGCTCCTGTACCTTTTTATACATCGGGATCGTCAGCAGCATGATGCCGAATACCACGACCGAAAGCAGCGGAATCGCCGCAACAAATACGAGCGCCGCTTTGACATCGACCGTGAATGCCATAATCATCGCGCCGAATACGATAAACGGTGAGCGCAGCAGCAGCCGGATCGTCAGGTTGACGCCGGTTTGCAGCTGGTTGATATCGCTGGTCATGCGCGTGATAAGGGACGATGTGCCGAGCGTATCCAGATCGGTATAGGTCATGCGCTGGATATGTGCCATGAGCGCGTGACGGAGCTTTGCGGAGAATCCGGTCGCGGCTTTGGCGGCAAAATATTGCGCAAAGATCGTGTTTGTCAGACCGATTGCGGCGAGCAGCGCCATAAGCAGGCACATGCGGATGATATGTCCCGTGTCGTGATTCCCGATGCCCTTGTCGATCATCGACTTGAC
>CAMHUJ010000087.1 GCA_946188175.1 uncultured Ruminococcus sp. | reverse complement strand
ATTCGGATGGGAGTGTGCACCGCCCTCTCAAACGCAAATGCAGGCGCTTGAAAACCGCGGCATTGATCCGAACAAGGTGCAAACCGCAGGCATGGCAGAACAAGTGTTGCGGGCAGCCGGTCAGCGTCAAACTGCCGGTTTGTGTACTGCAAAGCAAATCGCACGACTTGAACGATATGGCTTCCGAAATGTCGGTGCATGGAGCTTTGATGCGGCGAACAGCATGATTGCACGGATTGCTGCACAGGGATGGCGCAGGGTTCCGCCGGGTGTTGATCCGGCAACTTATGTCCCGAATGAGGTAGCCTATGGAACATAAAAATGACAACCTTGAAGAGCTGCTCCAATACATCGACCCGGCAGGACTGTCATATCAGGAATGGTGCGGGATCGGCATGGCACTCAAAGATGCAGGCTATCCGGTATCGGTCTGGGATTCATGGTCAGCGCGTGACGGTGCGCGGTATCATACTGGAGAATGCGCGAAAAAATGGCACAGCTTCAACGGCTCAGATACACCGGTTACCGCAGGCACTATCGTTCACATGGCTCTGGAAAACGGCTATCAGCCGCACCGTGAGCACGGCAGTGGTCAGGCACTTGACTGGAACGACGAAATCAATGCCGATTACGTTGTGACATCTCCGGAGCAGACGACAGCTCTGCCAATTCCGGAACCAGATAATTGGAATCCCGCCGAACAGATTTCAAGATACCTTGAAACTTTGTTTGAAGCCGGTGACAATGTCGGCTATGTGACGGAATGCTGGCAAAACCGTGACGGAAAATATTTGCCGACTGCCGGTTGCTGGGACAGAACAGCAGGACAGCTCCTTGCAGACTTACAGAGGTACAAGGGCGACTTTGCATCCGTATTCGGGGACACAAACCCCGAATGCGGTGCATGGATTCGCTTCAATCCACTTGACGGGCGTGGAGCCAAAAATGAAAACGTGACAGAGTTCCGGTATGCACTTGTCGAATCTGATGCAATTCCGGTCGAGCAGCAGAACGGCATTATGCACGATCTGAAGCTCCCGATTGCAGCACTTGTCTATTCCGGTGGAAAGTCGCTTCATGCGATTGTGCGCGTTGATGCAGGAACCTATGACGAATATCGCAAGCGGGTCGAGTTCCTGTATTCTGTTTGTGATAAGAACGGCCTGAAGGTAGACCGACAAAACCGGAATCCGTCCCGACTTTCCAGAATGCCCGGCGTGATCCGTAACGGGCGCAAGCAATTTCTGATTGAGACCAATACCGGCTTTGCATCGTGGGCGGAATGGAAAGACTACATCGAGAGCATCACGGACGATCTGCCTGACTTTGAGAGCATGGCCGATGCATGGGAGCACTTGCCGGAGCTCGCACCGCCGCTCATCGAGGGCGTGCTGCGTCAGGGTCACAAGATGCTGATTGCCGGACCGTCAAAGGCCGGAAAGTCTTATGCGTTGATCGAAATGTGCATTGCAATCGCAGAAGGCAGAAAGTGGCTCGACTGGCAATGTGCAAAAGGCCGCGTGCTTTACGTGAATCTGGAACTTGACCGAGCATCCTGCCTGCACCGGTTCCGGGATGTCTACGACAGCATGAGGATCCCGCCGCAGAACATCGGCAGTATTGACATCTGGAATCTCAGAGGCGTGACAGAACCAATGGACAAGCTTGCACCGAAGCTGATCCGCCGAGCACGGCAAGGCCATTATATCGCGGTCATCATCGACCCGATATACAAAGTTATCACCGGCGACGAAAACTCTGCCGATCAGATGGCGCACTTCTGCAACCAGTTCGATAAGGTCTGCACAGAGCTGGGCTGCGCGGTAATCTATTGCCACCACCACAGCAAAGGCTTGCAGGGCAGCAAACGATCAATGGACAGAGCATCCGGCTCCGGCGTGTTTGCCCGTGACCCGGACGCGCTGCTCGATATGATCGAGCTCGATCTGACTGAGGACATCATCAAACAGCAGCAGAACCGTGAAGCCTGCCGAATCTGTGAACATCACCTTGCCCAAGCTGCTCCGAGCGCACTGGCGAATGCGCCGCAGGACGATCTGCTGAACCGTAATGCTGCCGCGCAGCTATGCCGGGATAATATGTCAAATGGGCAGTATCAGGCACTTGCTGTTGAAGGCATCGGATGTCTATGTTTCGCAAATGTCTGCATGGCGGATCGAGGGCACACTGCGCGAGTTCCCGAAGTTCCCGCCTCGGAATATCTGGTTCCGGTATCCGGTACATGAAATTGACCTTCTCGGGGTCCTGAAGGATTTGCAGTCTGATGTCGATCTGACAACGCAGCAGCGGGCAACCAGGAACGGTCACAAGAGGCAGTCAGAGATTGCTAAGGCGAAGGCAGCGGACAAATCTGCCGAGCTGGTCAACACTTTCGATATGTGTGCATTTAGCGGCAGCATGAGTGTGAAGGACATGGCGGAATACCTCGGATGCAGTCGGGACACGGTTGAACGTCGCCTGAAAAAATGCAGCGAACTGAATCTGAAAGACGGGCAAATTACAAGAGCCTGATTGCCGCAAAAACCTGCCGCAAGTGGCTATATAATATATAGAAATATTTGCGGCACAAAAATGCATGTCAATGGGTATAACCGCAGGCGGCTTCAAAGTCAGCCGCCCTGCGGTGAGTACCCTACATTGACACCCGCGAACGTGAAATGTCGGAAGGAGTGAAAATGTGATACAGTTTTTTATGCCGATGATTCCGCCGACTGTAACAGCACAGGAAAAGGATCTGGCTGTAAACCGGAAAACAGGAAAACCGTATATGTATGATTCCGCAGAGATAAAGGCGACGAAAGCAAAATTCATTGCACACCTTGCACAGCATAAACCAGATGCTCCGTATACCTGCGGTGTGAGACTGATCGTAAAATGGTGTTTTCCGCGAGGAAAGCATAAGGACGGAGAATATAAGACAACCAAGCCGGATACCGAAAACCTGTTGAAGCTGCTGAAAGATTGCATGACGCATTGCGGATTCTGGAAGGACGATGCATTGGTAGCGTCCGAGATCAACGAGAAATTCTGGGCTGAAATCACAGGAATCTGGATTCGTGTCGAAGAATTGGAGGTGCTGCCATGAAATGTGAGAACTTCTGCAATGCACATTGCAGCTTTCATTGCCCGAACGCGGATGCGGAATATTTTGAGGAAAAATACGATATTCCGGCAAGCGACGGCGGATACGAACACATTGAATGCGAGGATTGCGCGTATTACGACAAACGCTGCACCTGCGATGACTGCTATTTCAAGGGCGGGAAGGAATGCCCTAGAACGGAGGCCACCAATGAAAACAATACCTGAAATCATGCGCGTAATCATCAGCGGCATCATGCCGAAAGATGAAACCGGCATCCGCATGGAGCTGCTCGCCTACAGCATGGCTTACGAAGGGAGGTGCTGAGGATGACCAGATATGAGAAAATCAAATCGCTGTCTATTGATGAAATGGCATGTGTTATAGCAGCACAGTTCCTCGCGGGCAATCTTCTTGGCTGCGGCATGATCGAATCAAAAGAAGAAGGTACAGATCTTGTGGAGTCGTTACTCGATACAGAGGAAGGTCGAGCAATGATCAAAGAAACAAAGAGCCATCTTTCGGAAGAGGTGAATGACGATGCCTGAAAAGCTAATTGCAATCAAAGGATTCCACATTCCGGAAACCTGCCTCCAGTGTCCGATGCTGGTCGGCGGATGGTGTGGAGCATCGCCGCCGGAGATCGACGAGAGAGTCGCTGAGACGGTTGACGAGGCATACGAGCAGAAAAGGCCGGACTGGTGTCCGCTGGTCGAAGTTGAACCGGTGTGGCATGGACGATGGATCGAAGAAAGTGCAAACGAATATTATTGTTCATACTGTGGAAAGTACGCACCGCTTGAAAAGAATCTGCGACACTGTGATTGTTCAAAGTGGTGTAAGGAATGTGGCACGAAGATGGACGGGGGGGCTGAGAATGGATGCAAAGAAGTGTGATCGTTGTGGTGCGTATTATGAGCGTTATGGTAGTAATACGCAAGCAAATGGAATTTACATTCAAAACCTTACTGAGTGCTCAAAATGCAGGTGCGATAGAAAATATGATCTTTGTCCCTGCTGCATGAATGCCGTGCAAGAGTGGCTGAGGAATAAGAATGGAGATGTGAATAATGACCAATCATGAGAAACTCTGGTACATCATCGGTCTTGTCGGCAAGGAACTCCTCAGCGCGCTCTTATGGGCATGGATCATCCTTGCCTGCATCGCAAGAGATCCGGACACGGCACTGATGATACTTGTGATGCGGTCGCTGATCTGGACCTTTATCGGCAAAGAGTACCGAAAGTGAAAAACGAGAGGAGACGGAATAAATGAACCCGAAAGAATATCTCATGCAGTATCGTGACGCTGTCCGCAGAACGTCTGCTGCTCTGGATCATCTCGAAGAACTGCGAGCAATGGCGATGCGCATTACGCCGAATTACAGCGGTACCGGAGGCGGCGGCCAGACCGGCGACAGACTCGGTGCGGCAGTCGCCCGGATTGTGGATGCGGAAAGCCGTGTCAGCGATGAGCTGGAACTGCTCGAAGCAACTGAGCGTGCGGTGATCGGTACGATCAATTCTGTGGATGATGCGCGTCTGCGCGGCATTCTCTATCGCAGATACATCTGCGGCAGAAAGTGGGAAGTGATCGCAGTTGATCTCAATATCGAGTATCGCTGGCTGCTGCGGCTGCACGGAAGAGCGTTGCAGGAAGTACAGAAAGTAATTGACCATTGAAAGCCACATCGGAAGTGTGCTACAATTAGAATTGAGAAAAGCGACGGAGCAAGACGGGCTTTTCCGGCGGCGTGCCCTAACATGCCGCCCTTTTTCTCCTCCGTCGATGGGGGAGGGTACCCCTCGAAAGAGCGGCAGCGCACTTCACCGCGTCACTGCTCATTTTCTCTCTCGGAGGTTGATACTGTGGCTGAAAAAGGCATTGAATACTTGAAGCGAAAGCTCACAATGAAGCAAAGCAGAGTCCGGCTGCGGTATGGCTTCTATGACATGAAAAACCATGTCGATGATATCAAAGGCATTATCCCGGACAGACTCAAATGGATCTCCGCCTCGCTCGGATGGTGTGCGAAGGGCGTTGATACGCTTGCAAACCGCATCGTCTTCGACGGCTTTGATCATGATGACTTCCTTCTTGGTGATATCTACAGCAATAACAACCCGGATATTCTCTGCGATGATGCCGTGCTGTCCTCGCTGATCGGCTCGTGCAGCTTCATCTACATCGGCAGGAATGCGTCCGGTTATCCGACCATGCAGGTGATCGACGGCAGCCATGCGACCGGCGAGATCGACCGTGTGACCAATCTGCTGACAGAGGGATATGCCGTTCTGGAGCATGATGAATACGACAAGCCGGTGCTTGAGGCGTACTTCCGCCCGTATCGCACCGATTATTACCGCAACGGCAGGCTCGCGCCTGAAATGACGATGGAGCACACTGCGCCGTATGCGCTTCTTGTGCCGATGATCTACCGGCCCGATGCAATGCGGCCGTTCGGTCATTCCCGTATCTCCCGCTGTTGCATGGACACTGTCAAGGCGGCGATCCGCACGATGCGTCGCTCTGAGGTCAGCTCGGAGTTCTACAGCTTCCCGCAGCGTTATGTGCTCGGACTGGCAGAGGATGCGCAGCGTATCGAAGGCGACGATAAGGTGAAAGTGGTAATGTCTGCTTTTCTCGACTTCCGGCAGGACGAAAACGGCAATCATCCGGTTGTCGGACAATTTGACCAGCAGAGCATGGCACCGTTCACGGAGCAGCTCCGGACGCTTGCAGCAGTCTTCGCCGGCGAAACCGATCTGACGCTGGAAGACCTCGGATTCTCGACCGGCAACCCGCCGAGCTATGACGCGATCAGAGCCTCACACGAGAATCTGCGGCTGACCGCTCGCAAGGCGCAGCGCACGTTTGGCACCGGCTTCCTGAATGCAGGCTATCTCGCCGCGTGCGTCCGCGACCGGCAGACCTATAACCGCGACACCTTCCGGGATATCAAGCCGGTGTGGATGCCGATTTTTGAGCCGGATGCTGCGACGCTCGGCGTGATCGGCGACGCGATCCTGAAAATCAACCAGGCGTCTGAGGGCTTCCTCGGCGCACGGAATATTAAGTCTCTCACCGGTCTGGAGAGTGATGCCGAATGACGGTGCAGGATGAGATCCGGCAGCGGATCGAGAAAGATGCGCTGCTTGCCAGGCTTCGGAAGAAAATCGACAGCGGCAAAGGCACCTATGCAGATTCGTTTGCGTACAGCGACCGTGCCGGCAAGCTGCTCGGCGAGATATTCTCCCGACGGTTGCCTGACATCCCTCTGGAAGAGCGTGAGGCGCTCTGTGTGGAGCTGCTGCGTGACCGGTACACGGACATCAATGCACTCTGCGACCGTGTGCAGAAAGCACTAGACGAAGCGCAGGGGCTGCATCTCGCACCGCAGCACGCACCGTTCAACGGTGAGCGCGCGCATCAGATCGGCAGCTCTCTCCACGATCTGAGCAAATCTGTGGAGACCTTGCAGCGGCGTGCAGAGTCCGCACCGGCAACGGCGACCAGAGCAATGCACGACGACCGCATGAAAGCTGAGGCAAAGTTCCGCAGCCGTGCCGGCTTGAAGTGCTGGATCACGCGCAAGACCGACGGCAAGTGCTGCGAATGGTGTGACAAAATGGCCGGACGCTTCGAGTACGGCGATGAGCCTGACGACATTTACCGCCGGCACGACAACTGCGGCTGCTCTGTCACCTACGAGAACGGCAGACAGCGGCAGGATGTGTGGAGCAAGCGGGAATGGGAAGCGCCGGACCCGGGCGCGGGTGCCGGCGAGCGGGTTGTGCTGACTGAGGAGCAGGCACGCGAACTGGAAGCAAAACATTTGCCGGAAGTATTGACAAACGGCGAAAAACGTGATATCATGAACATAAGGCTGGATGATATTAAAACGGCAGTAACAGGTTCGCCTATTAGTGAAGAAGTTGCTGAGTATATCTTCAGC
>CAMHUJ010000086.1 GCA_946188175.1 uncultured Ruminococcus sp. | reverse complement strand
GTGCAGCGGGTATATTTCAGCATCGTCGGTGCGACGGAGGCTGTCAGCCACATAAAGTTTCACGTTTTCTATGATACCCGGCTGAAAATCAGGAAAAATCAGAACGGCGAATGCATCAACGCAGGCAAAAGTCTGGCGGACTTCACGACCGGCTCTGCAATGGTCGAAGAGGGACAGCTTGCATTTTATGCATATTCAGATCAGGACATCAAGCTGAACAGAGGCAGCTTATTCACGATTGATTTTATCGTTCCGGAGCATGCAGAGCCGGGTGAGATTTATCCGATCGGTCTGTCCTATGTGGATGACGGCATTGTCAGCGACATGTTTATCAACTCGGCACGCGATGATGCGGGAAAGCTGCAAATGACCTATGTCTTCACAAGGGGAATCTATAACGGATATATCAAGATGATGGGCGAGAAGAAAACGACCGCCGCGACTACGATAACCACCGCAGAAACAACAACTGTAACCCGTGAAACAGCGCCGCCCGAACAGGCATATCTGCGCGGCGATCTGAACCATGACGGCGCGGTCGGCGTCGAGGATGCACAGCTTGCGCTGCTGGAATATGTCAATGCGATCAGCGGTCTGGAAAGCGGTCTGACGGAGGCACAGAAACGTGCAGGCGATGTCAACGGTGACGGGGCGGTTTCCGTCGAGGACGCGCAGGCGATTCTGCTCTATTATGTCAGCAATACGCTCTCCGGCGGAAACGCTGCATGGGAAGAGCTGCTTGGCGGAAACGCGCAGGCATCCTGAATACCATAAAAAAGCAATCCCTTTGCGATGCGTAAGCTGCACCGCAGGGGATTGCTTTCTGATTATAGCACAGGGGATTTTTGATACGGGGGATTATTTCGGGAAGCCGAGCCAGACGGCAAACAGGACAAGTCCGATGCCGGACAGTTTGGTGATTCCGTTCAGCAGCTTGCTTTGCCGTTCCCGTTTGCGTGAGAATCCCGTTACAAGAAAAATAATACCAAGGATAAACGACAGTATCATGATATAAAATCCCATTTTGTTTTCCTCCTGTTCTGATCGGACGAACCGGATACCGGTTCGAGGCTTTGGCATCATGTGTTTGATTTCACAGTTTATTCCCCTGCCCTGGAAACAGTATAGCATATTTCGCGGCGCGGCGACATCGAATCAGGTGACACTGAAGTGACATTCTTGTAAGGCAGGTGCTTTTTATGTGTAAAGTTGAATTGCCGTGCAGCTTTATCAAGCGGCTGACCTTGCTGTCCTCTGACGGACCGGAATTACCGTTTGTACCCTTTCTCCTTCCTTTCTCCGAAATGTGCACCTTGCTTTTCCTGTGAAAATGTGGTATAATCAAAGCATAATAAATGTAAAAATCATGCTGCAAAGGGAGGCTCTGTTATGGCTAAGCGTGTATTTTTGATCGTACTGGACAGCTGCGGCTGCGGCGCACTGCCGGATGCTGCGAAATTCGGCGACGCGGGGACGCATACGATCCGTTCCTGCTGGCAGACCGGCAAGCTGTGTGTGCCGAATCTCTGGCGTCTGGGACTGTTTGCAATCGAGGGAAACAATTTCGATATTGCGTCAGATTTGCCCTGCGCCGCATTCGGAAAATGTGCGGAGCGCTCCGCCGGAAAGGATACGACGACCGGTCACTGGGAGATCGCCGGACTGATCTCGGATACCCCGATGAAAACTTATCCGGACGGCTTCCCGAAGGAGGTGCTCGACCGCCTGCGCGCCGCGACCGGACGCGAAATCCTCTGCAATCTGCCCTATTCCGGCACGGAGGTCATCCGCGATTACGGCAGGGAGCATATGGACACCGGTGCGCTGATCGTCTACACCTCTGCGGACAGCGTATTGCAGATCGCCGCGCATGAGGATATCATCCCCGTGCCGGAGCTCTATCATATCTGCGAGCAGGCGCGTGAGATCATGCAGGGCGAATATGCCGTCGGACGCATTATCGCAAGACCGTTTGTCGGGGAATATCCCGATTTCAGGCGGACATCGAACCGCCATGATTATTCGGTTTCGCCGTTTGCACCGACGATGCTCGATGTGATCGGGGCTGCCGGTCAGAAGGTGATCTCGGTCGGCAAGATTCAGGATATCTTCAACGGTCAGGGCATCACCGAGGGCAACCGCACGGTTTCCAATGACGACGGCATGGGCAAAACGATTCAGATTGCCGCGCGCGATTTTGAGGGACTCTGCTTTGTCAATCTCGTGGAATTTGACAGCGCCTACGGGCATCGCCGCGACCCGCTCGGATATACCGCCGCGCTGAATGCATTTGATGCACAGCTCGGTGCACTGCTGCCGCAGCTCCGCGACGACGATCTGCTGATCCTGACTGCCGATCACGGCTGCGATCCGACGGCGCACGGTACCGATCACACGCGCGAATACATCCCCGTGCTGATGTACGGAAAGCATGTCAGACCGCAGAGCTTCGGCACCCGCGGTAGCTTTGCCGATATCGGGCAGACCGTCTGCAAATGGCTCGGCGTGGATGCATCTGCGCTGGCGGGGCAGGCGATTGATATATTCTGAACAGCGTGAGGTGCGAATATGAAATGGGTTGACGGAAGCGAAATTGATATCAAACAGTTTACCGGCGAATCCCTTTGCGAAAAGCTCGCACTGGAAATGTGGAAAAACGGCGAGGAACTGTGGCTGCAATGCCCCGCGTTTATTCAGAACGCGCTGTATATTCTTGCTTTTGATACCGAAACAAATATGGAGGGCTTCTCCACGCCGCATGACGGCAATATTACGCCGGAAAACTATGCCCGCATGATCAGCGCATTCCGCGCAATCGGTGACGGACAGGATGCCGGCGTACTGGAAACCGCGCGCAGTCTGGATGCGCAGTATCAGCAGCAGCTCGATCAGGCAGAGGATGATGCTGATACAGATGCCGTTCACGATGCATTCAGCGACAAACTCGATGAACTTGAGCAGCAGCTTTATCTGAACACGGATTTTGATATGTGGGCTCTGCTTTACGCCTATCTGGATGCGCAGATCGGCGGACTGTGACGCATATGAAACTCGGACTGCGCCGCGGGACTGTGGCACTTGAACCGCATGACAGCGAATGGGAGATTATCGCGCAGCAGACGATTACGCGGCTGCGTGCGGTTTTGCAGGATACTGCAATCGACATACAGCATATCGGCAGCACGGCAATCCGCGGCATCTGTGCAAAACCGATCATAGATATTGTGATCGGCGTATCGGATTTTGATTCGTTGCTATCAGAGAATGCTGCGCTTACGGCAAACGGATTTCTCTTTCGCGGTTCCGATCTGCCGGAGCAGTATCTCTATGTCTGCGGCGAGGGTGAGCTCCGGACGCATCATATCCATGTCGTGCAATACGGCTCTGAGGCGTGGAACAATTACATTAATCTGCGTGATTATCTGAATGCGCATCCGGATGATGCAAGGGCGTATTCGGATTGGAAGCAGTCGCTTGCGAAACAGTTTCCGAATGACAGAGAAACCTATACCGCAATGAAAAGTGATATGATTCAGGAGATTCTGCAAAAGGCAGGCGCGTGGCGGCGCAACAGTATGGAAATCCGATTTTTCTCACCGGATGACGATTTATACGAAATCAGCAGTATCTATGAGCAGAGCTGGAAATACGCCTACCGCGGCATCATCCCGCAGGCATATCTTGACAGCATCCCAGAAGGACGCTGGGCAGACGGCATAAAGCGGGTGGGAATGCGCTCGCTTGTGCTGACCGTGAACGGGCGCTTCATCGGGACGGCAGGCATCTGCAAATCGCGCTGGGCGGAGTTCAGCGATTACGGCGAGATCGTTTCGATCTATCTGCTGCCCGATGCAATCGGCAAAGGGTATGGCAGGCAGCTTCTGAAGCGGTGTGTTTCGGAGCTCGATCAGCTCGGCTTACGCTCGGTGCTGCTCTGGGTTCTCGAAGACAATACAAGAGCACGGCACTTCTATGAACAGAACGGGTTTATCTTCAGCGGCGTATACCGCGATGATGAAATCGGCGGAAAACACCTGAGAGAAATGCTGTATATCCGAAAAGAGGCCTGAATCATGAAAGCACTGATTATAAATTGCAGCCCTGTCCGGACGGGCGCAACGGCGGAGATCGTCCGGATTGTTTCAGAACAGCTTTCGGGCGGCATGGAGACGGAAACGCTCTGCATTGACGATTATGATTTTGCATTCTGCAAGGGATGCCGGAGCTGTCATCAGACGGCGCAGTGCGTGCAGGACGACGACATTCCGCGCATTCTGGATGCCTTTGAACGCGCGGATATCATTGTCTTTGTTTCGCCCTCCTACTGGGCGGATATCCCGGGGCAGTTCAAGGCATTCATTGACCGATGTACGCCGTGGTGCAATACCCATGAGCCGCACCGGAAGCTCAGCGGCGGCAAAAAGGGATATGCGATCGCGCTGCGCACAGGACCGAATCTGCCGGAATGCGAGCGCGTCATCAGCAGCATCGAGCATTTCTGCGGGCATCTGGAAATTGCATGCTGCGGGCATCTCGGTCTGACCTGCGTGGAATATCAGCAGGATGTTGCGAAGCACGAAGCGGAGATTCTTGCATTATGCAGGAAAATGATGAAACGATAAAGGAGCAAGCAGTATGTCGATCACAGTCAACATCTACTACACCGGCAGGGACGGCTCTGCGAGAGCTTTTGCAGAGGAAATGGAACAGAGCGGCATTGCGGCGCGCGTGCGTGCAGAGGCGGGCTGCGAGCGCTATGCCTATTTTTATCCGGCGGACGATCCGGAGACCGTTCTGCTGATCGACCGCTGGACGGATCAGGCGGCGATTGATCTGCACCACAAAACGCCGATGATGCAGGAAATCGCACAGCTCCGCGAAAAATATCACCTGAAAATGCGAGTGGAGCGGTATACGGAGTTATCAAAATAAAGGAGCATTCCGATCAATGGAAAAAATACACTGGAACGGCGGCGCCATGCTCGCACCGCTTCCGCCGGTCCTCGTGACCTGCGGTACCATGGAGCAGCCGAATATCCTGACGGTCGCGTGGACGGGCATCTGCTGCACGCATCCGCCGATGACCTATATCTCGGTGCGCCCGACGCGCCACTCCTACAATATCATCAGGGAAAGCGGCGTGTTTGCGATCAATCTGCCGACGACGGCGCTGGTAAAGGCAGTCGATTTCTGCGGCGTGCGATCAGGACGCGATACGGATAAGATCAAGGCGTGCGGGCTGCATCTGGTGATGCCGGAGAACGGGATCGTGCCGGTTCTCGATGAAGCGCCGGTGAGCCTGACCTGCCGCGTGACGCAGATTCTGCCGCTCGGATCGCATGATATGTTTTTGGCGGAGATCATCGGAACGGATGCCGACAGCCGCTATGTGGACAGCAAGGGCAAGCTCAATTTGCAGCAGAGCGGTCTGCTTGCCTATGCGCACGGCGAATACTTTGCGCTCGGGCGAAAATGCGGCGAATTCGGATACTCCGTCCGAAAGAAGAAAAAGCCGCCGAAAGGCAGACGGTGATTGCATGCAGGATAGAACCGCTTTGATCTGACGGATTACCGGTCAAAGCGGTTCTTTTATTTGTATAATTACGGGGATTCGCCGTCCTGCCGGGAACGCATCGCAGAAAGCTGTGCCGGCGCGCAGGGATGCGCACTGTATATCTCTCACAAAAAATCGGCGCTGATTCCGGCTGCTATGAGAAACTTGGAGAAAGTTGCCGTTTCGTGTCGAAATCCCTTGCTTTTTTTCCGGTTTTATATTACAATATAACGTGGCATGTATTGCGATTTTACGCATTTATGATATCAGAAAACAAGGAAGGAAACCGACATGGCAACGACGCGCAGCGTACTCAAATTCGGGACATGGGTGCTCCGGATTCTCATTCTCATTATCGTGACGGTGCTTCTGCTGTCAGCTGCAAAACGGAAACTGGCAAAAACCGTGACAAGTGCGGACTATCCGGCTGCGAAGCGGCAGTATGAACAGCTTGCAGAGGATAAGGGCGAGATTCGTGCACTCAAGGCGATGTTCTCCGGTAAGGATGCACCCATGGAGGGCGGCGAAAAGCAGATCGGCA
The DNA here is from genome assembly GCA_946188175.1 of uncultured Ruminococcus sp. GTDB lineage: Bacteria > Bacillota > Clostridia > Oscillospirales > Ruminococcaceae > Firm-04. Next base: position 1,004 of record CAMHUJ010000086.1, on the reverse strand, counting down.
ACAAAAAGGTGACGGCGAGCCTGCCGGAATTTGCATCCGTGAAGCTCGAATCGCCGATCGGTGCGCCGGACAGCGTACAGCCCGAAACCGAAATGATCGAATTCTATGAACCGCTCTTTCGCGGCAAGCTGCTGAAAATCAAGGACCCCTCCCGCGTTTATGTCGGTGTTGCAGGTCCGCTCGGTCAGCCGAATTCCTGCGGCAAGCAGATTTCACAAATGGCTGAGGAATACGGCGCGATTGCGGCAGTCAATGCAAACGGTTTTGTCGATCCGAACGGCACCGGAAACGGCGGTCTGCCGGTCGGCGTTGTGATCTCGCAGGGAAAGCTCTGCTACGGCGATCCCTATTCGTTCTATGAGATCACGGGTCTCGATAACGAGGGCAAGCTGCACTGCGGCTGGATGACCGCGCAGCAGGCGCTCGATATGGGCATCCGCGATGCGGCGTGCTTCGGACCGATCCTCATTAAGGACGGCGTCAAGCAGGATATGAACGGCAGATTCGGCGGTTATAATCCGCGCACGGTCATCGGTCAGGATGAGGACGGTACCGTGATGATTCTGCTGATCGAAGGAAGAATGTTCACGAGCATCGGTCTGACCTATCCGCAGCTCGTGGATTACTGTGCAGAGATCGGCATGGTCAATGCCGGAAATATGGACGGCGGCGCATCCTCTGTGATGTATTATCAGGGCGAACAGAATACGATTGTCTCGACACTTTACGGCGCACGCAATATGCCGAACTGCTGGCTTGTTGCGCCGGAATCCTGATGAAAGGAGCATCGCAGAATGGATGAAAAACTCGATACGGCTGCGGTCAGTCCGGCAGCCGGTGAAGCATCTGCGGCTCCTGCTGAGAACAGTGTGCCGCGGAAAAAGAAGCGTCCGGTAACGGACGGTGAAACCGGTGAACGCCGCGCATCCGCAGACGACGAAGCACCGCGTAAAAAGAAGAAAAAGCGTCCGCCGGTCGAGGGTGATGCAGACGGAGCAGTCCGC
>CAMHUJ010000085.1 GCA_946188175.1 uncultured Ruminococcus sp. | reverse complement strand
GGTCACTGTGACAGCGCAAGCTGGAGAAACAACTACCAAGACGGCGGTAAGCCGCTGCCGTGGGACGGCAACTGCCAGCCGAAGTCCTTCTACAAGGATATCATTGCACTCGCAAGTGAGGTTCCGACTCCGAAGGAAATCGCAGCAGCAAAGTCCACGACTACGACTACCACTACTACCACTACTACCACCACTACGACTACCACCACCAAGGAAAGCTCCAAGGAGCAGAACGATGACAAGCCTACAATGCTCGGCGATGTCAACAACAGCGGCAAGGTCGATGTTGCAGACGCAGTTCTGCTGGCAAGACTCTGCGCTGAGGATTCCGGTGCAAACGTTTCCAAGATCGGTAAGCTGAATGCTGACGTCAACAAGAACGGTTCTCCGGATGCAGAAGATGTTGTTGTGATTCTTCAGTACATTGCGAAGATCATTGAGTCGTTCTAATTGATTCGCTACACTGATTCAACGACAGGACTTTTGCGATGCGGCATTCGCTGCACAAAGGCAACAGAATCAATTTTGATAAGAGAAGGACATGAGCCGAAAGGTTCATGTCCTTCTTTTTGTTATGATCAAACAGGATGCAGCTTATTTCGCTGCCAGATCGCGGATGACCTCGCCTGCGATCAGCAGACCGGCAGCCGACGGCACAAATGCATTGGAGCCCGGAATGCTCCGCCGGATGCCGCCCTCCTCCGCGACGAGTGCGGCGGTCAGCTGCGGGTCAGTCTCTACAGGCAGCTCCTCGGAATACACCACTTTCAGCGATTTGACGCCGCGTTTGCGCATCTCATACCGCATGACACGCGCCAGCGGACAGACCTTCGTCTTGTAGAGATCGGTCACGCGCAGCGCCGAGGGGTCGAGCTTGTTTCCGGCGCCCATGCTCGAAATTACCGGTACACCGGCTTCCTTTGCACGCATGATGATCTCGATTTTGCCCTTGACCGTGTCAATCGCATCGACGACATAGTCATACTGCGAAAAATCGAATTGATCGGCAGTCTCCGGCAGAAAGAAGCAGCGATGCGCATGCACCTGAATCTCCGGATTGATGTCGTGCAGGCGTGCGGCGGCGACATCGACCTTATACTGTCCGAGTGTGCTGTGCAGTGCGATGATCTGGCGGTTGAGATTTGTCAGGCTGACGGTGTCGTTGTCGATGAGATCGAGCGTGCCGATACCGCTCCGCCCGAGCGCTTCGACGGTGTATCCGCCTACGCCGCCGACGCCGAATACCGCAACACGGCTGCCGCGCAGTTTTTCCATTGCCTCAGAGCCGAACAGCAGCGCCGTTCTCGCAAACTGATTCTGCATATCTGTATCCTCCGTATGATAGTCTATCAGAATGATTATACCCTGAACTGCACGATCTGTCAATATGCAAAGAGCCCCCGGCGTCAAAAACCGGAGGCTTTCTGCGGATTATGAGAAAAATCAGTTAAAAGACGGAATCAGCTTTGTGATGAACTTGAGAATCAACACGACATCGTCACTGTCCGGCTGACCGTTCCTGTTGACGTCGGCATTCAGCTTGCCGGCCGCGGAGAGGTTGGCACCGGCATCCTCAGCGGTGTATCTTGCGAGCAGCACGGCATCGGAGACATCGACGGCGCCGCTTTCGTTGACATCGCCGGGGTTCTGCCTGGCGGGCGCCTGCGTCGTTTCAACCGTCGTCGAGGTGACGGTTTTCGTCACGGCGCGTGCGGTGGTGGTCGTCGTGACCGCCTCGGTGACGGTCGTTTCAGCGACAGTCGTTTCGGTGACGGTCGTGGTTTCGGATGTTACGGTGGTGGAAACAGTAGTTGTCGTAGTGGTGACGGTCGTCTCGGTCGTCATCGGAACGGTCGTTGTCACGGATGCAGGCTGTTCGCCGGTGAAGACCGTGCACGGCTTTGCGGTTGCCTTCCAGCCGTTCTTGCCGTTGATGACGACCTCGCCCCAGTCCTTCGAGAGCGTGCCGCCTGCATTGGCATTGCTCATATCGAGATATTCGACAGGGCTGCCGTTGCCGTACCAGCTCCATGCCAGCCAGCCGGTGTTCGTTTTCTGCGCATATTCCATGATGTAGCCCTCGTCCACATCGCCGTCGGAGTGCTTGTAGCCGAATTCGCCGATGGCGAGGCAGAGCTGACGGGTGATCATGCTGTCCATGATATTCTTGATCATGCTCTGCGTGCCGCCTGCGTAGCCGTACATGTGAACGGAGAACATCGTATTATGCTCCGGATCGGCAGCGAGCACCGCAGCGCCGCCGTTGATAACGGTTGTCGCGGTCTGACCCCAGCCGCCCGCATCGCACATAATGCAGTGCTTGAGTCCTGCATCACGGACGATTTTCACCGCTTCTATGTATGCGGACTGCCATGCGGTATCGTTCGGGCTGCCCTGCCATTCGTTCGCGATATTGATGATGACGGTATCCTCGTGACCTTTCAGCGCCGAAGCGATATCGTTTGCGAAATATTTTGCGGCATTGAGCAGCGGCTGCGTCTCGTTCTTGCCGGTCGCATCATGCACCTCAAAGATTGCAACGAGCTTGTTCTTCTCGCAGAGCTGGATCAGATTTGCGATTTCGCCCGCGGTATTTTTCGTGTACTGATCGCCGTCGCCGAGCACGATGCGGACGGCATTTGCGCCGTAGCCGGCAATTTCCTTCAGGGCGGCTTCGGTTTTGCCGTTCCAGCTGTACCATGTATAGGCGTAGTTTGTGCCGCGCATCACGAACGGATTCCGGTTTGCGTCGCGGAGCACGCTGCCGTCCACATAGAAGCCGTCCTTCGGCTCGACTGCCGCCGCAGCGCTGCCGCCGAGCTTGAGATCGGAGACCGTGACCGAGCCGGAGACCGATGCCTGTCCGTAGACCGGCATGACCATGAGATTGATGCGGTGGACGGCGAAGAGATCTGCTGCAGCCGACGGCGCCTCGGTGCCGTTGAGCGCCCATTCCTCGGATTTGAGGTAATAGGTCAGTTCGGCGGTTTTGCCTGCCTCAACGGTCGAATTCGCCGTGGACTGATACCATGCCCAGTCCGCGCCGGTGCCGAGTGCCAATGCAAAATTGATATCGCTTGCGCAGTCATTTTTGAGCGTCAGCGAAAGCTGCGTGTAGTCGGACCAGTCCCAGCCGTCGCCGTTCTGCGTGCAGAAGCCTGCGACCTTGTCGCCGTTGTCGGCGTTTGTGAACTTGACGACGGTTTTGTTATCGCCGTCCGTGACGGAATCGGTGCCCTCCTGATAGCCGGAGGTTTTCTCCCATGCATAGCCGCCTGCACCGCCCGCAGCGGAAGCATGGATGCCGCCCGCGACCGAGAGCGCTGCGGCTGCCGTCGCAAGTGCCGTCAAAGCGGCATAGATTTTTCGCTTCATCATATTATATCCTCCCCCGAAATCGGCTCTGCGGCACAAACCCTGCCGCATCTATCTATATTATATACATAAAATTATGCTTTGTCAAACGCTTTTTGATGAATTATGCGAATAAACAGGAATGAAACGGTTTCATAAAGTAATTCTCGGCAGAATCATCAATCATAAGGTGACGGGTTCGTTTAAGCAGCTTTTGATTTGGCAATATGATTCATAAGTGCCGCAATATTCATATAGAAGAAGGCGGACGCTGCGGGCATCCGGAATCTGCGAACCGGAACCGGCTGTCCGGCGTTTTTTCTCATCATGCAGACAACGGGATTCCGGACGGACAAGTTCCTTTTGCGCGGTTTTGGCGCGCAGTCCGCGATAAATCCATTGTGCGGCAATACCGGATGCTTCTGCATGAATCCGGCAAAATACGCAGTGATTCGCGCTTTTTTTTGCCGGAGTTTCCGAAAATCGGGCGGCGGCAGCGAGGGAGACTTGACTTTTCAGGCAGTTTGGCGTATACTTATTCTGTATGGATATACCCAAAAATTATTTGGCAGGTTCCGGCGTTGGAATCTGCGGAAAGTGAGGAGCAATAATTTGAACAGAAATACAGATCGTTCCGGAAAGGGCGGATTCTCTCGCGGGAAGACGCAGCGGAGCGGTATCCCTCTTGCAGCAATCGGCAGAAAGATCAGTCCGCTGGAGCTTGTCAGCGAAAAGCTCGAGAAGCAGGAGCGGAAAAAAGCCGAGAAGGCAATGAAAAAACCGGCTGCTGTCTCAAAAAAAGTCAGTGCAGAGGATGCCGGTAAGCAGGGAAATCCGCCGCGTCAGGCAAATGTGCAGCGCGCACCGCAGAAGGAGAAGCAGCAGCGCGCCAAGACGCCCGTGAAGATCATTCCGCTGGGCGGTCTCGGGGAAATCGGCAAGAATATGACCGTGATCGAATGCGCCAATGATATGTTCATCATTGACTGCGGACTTGCATTCCCCGATGCCGATATGCTCGGCGTCGATCTTGTCATTCCGGATTTCACGTATATCGAGCGCAATGCCGATAAGCTGCGCGGCATCGTGCTGACGCACGGTCATGAGGACCACATCGGCGGACTTGCGTATCTGCTGAAAAAAGTCAATACGCCCGTCTACGGCACGCGCCTGACGCTTGCGCTGGTCGAGGCGAAGCTCAAGGAGCATCAGCTCAGCGGCAAGGTCGATCTCAATATCGTCGCACCGCGGAAAACGATCCGCATGGGCTGCATGGCGGTCGAGCTGATTCATGTCAACCACTCGATTCCGGATGCCGTCGGTCTGGCAATTCATACACCGGCAGGCGTGCTCGTCCATACGGGCGACTTCAAGGTCGATTATTCGCCGATTGACGGCGGCATCATCGACCTCGGCAGATTCGGTGAGCTGGGCAGCCGCGGCGTGCTCGCGCTCATGGCGGATTCGACGAATGCAGAGCGTCCGGGCTATACGCCGACGGAGCGTAAGGTCGGCGTCTCCTTTGATAAGCTCTTTGCCGAGGCGGAGGGCAAGCGCATCATCATTGCGACGTTTTCCTCGAATATCCACAGAGTACAGCAGATCATCAACTGCGCCGAGCGCTGCGGCAGAAAGGTCGCCGTCTTCGGCAGAAGCATGGTCAATGTTATTACGATTGCACGCGAGCTCGGCTATCTCGATGTCAAGGACAATACGATCATCGACATCGACCTGATGAACCGCTATTCCGCGGAGCAGATCGTGCTGATCACGACGGGCAGTCAGGGCGAGCCGATGTCCGCGCTGACCCGCATGGCAATGGGCGACCATAAAAAGGTCAATATCACGCCGCAGGACTTCATCATTATTTCCGCAACGCCGATCCCCGGCAATGAGAAATATGTGACGCGCGTCGTCAATGAGCTGATGAAATCCGGTGCGCATGTCGTCTATGAGAGAATGTATGAGGTGCATGTCTCCGGTCACGCCTGTCAGGAGGAGCTCAAGCTGATGCTCTCGCTGACAAAGCCGAAGTATTTTATTCCGGTGCACGGCGAATATAAGCATCTCAAAAAGCATGCGGAGCTTGCTATGGAGCTCGGCATGGACAGAGACCATATCATCGTCGGACAGATCGGCGATGTGATCGAGACAAACGGCAATGATATGAAAATCGTCGGCCAGGCGCCTGCGGGCAGAGTGCTCGTGGACGGTCTCGGCGTCGGCGATGTCGGTTCGATTGTGCTGCGTGACAGAAAGCATCTGGCGCAGGACGGCCTGATTATCATTGTCATCGGCATTGACCGCGCAGAGAACGAGATCGTTTCCGGTCCGGAGCTGATCTCGCGCGGATTTGTCTATGTCCGCGAGGCGGAGGAGCTCATGGATGAGGCGCGGCTGCTGCTCTCGGATACGCTTGAGCACTGCGCACCGCATGAGCTGCGCGACTGGACGGCACTCAAGGGCAAGCTGCGCGATGTGCTCTCCGACCACATCTTCCAGAAGACCAAGCGCTCGCCGATGATTCTCCCGATCATCATGGAGGTCTGAATCTCCGGCATGCTGAATTTACGGAAAGGCAGGTGATATCATGCAGAAGAATCAGCCGTGGAGACTGATTTTCGCCTCTGCGCTGCTGGCATTTGCAGGACTGATTGCAGTGATCATGGCACATGCGCAGTATCAGAACGCGCTGTTCTGGATTGTACTGGTGCTGTTCCTTGCTGCCTGCGGCTGGCTCGTCTATGAGTTCCTTCTGATACGGAAGAATACTCTGCGCTATATTGCAAGGATGAATACGACACTGACGCGGACGATGCAGACGGCGCCCGTGCACATGCCGGTTCCGCTGGTGATTGTCGATCACAGGCATGAGATCATCTGGTTCAATGACATTTTTGCGGAGCTGTTTGCAGGCGGCGGAGACATCTTCGGCTTGCAGCTACAGGCAGTGCTGCCGTTCCGTCCGGATGCGATCGGTGACGGCGAATCGACCGAGCTCGGCATCTTCGACCGGCAGTACCGCGTCTCGCGCACCGATTATAAGCGCAAGGACGGGCATGCCGTGCTCTACAGCTTTGAGGATATCTCGAATTATGTGACGCTGCGCAGAGTATATCTCGATACGCGCCCCTGCGTCCTGCTCATCAACATCGACAACTATGAGGACCTGTTCAGCAGTACGCGCCAGAGTGAGCGTGCCGTTGTGCTGGCTGCGCTGGAATCGCTCTTTGACAAAATGCTCGACGGCACCGAAAGCATCTTCTGTCATCTGGATGAGGACCGCTTTATGGTGCTGACCGAGGCACGCCACTGCCTCGAAATGGAGCGTGCGCATTTTCCGCTGCTGGATGCCGTCCGCAAGATCAAGGTGCGCGGCAGAATGAGCATGACGCTGTCAATCGGCGTCGGCAGAAGCGGCGAGACATTGCAGGAGAACGAGCATATCGCGCAGCAGTCGCTCGATATGGCACTCGGCAGAGGCGGCGATCAGGCTGCGGTCAAGACCGACAGCGGATTTTCGTTCTACGGCGGCGTTTCGCAGGGCATTGAGCATAAGAACAAGGCAAAGAACCGTGCAATCGCCAAGGAACTGCTGCGGATGATGTCGCACAGCTCGCATGTTTATATCATGGGACACCGCGCGAGCGATCTCGATGCGGTCGGTGCGGCGGTCGGCGTGGCATTCATCGCCGAGCAGACCGGCATTCCGTATAATATCGTCGTCCGCACCGAATCGACGCTTGCAAAGCTGCTGACGGACCGCATCGCACAGGAGATGCCCGGCTG
>CAMHUJ010000084.1 GCA_946188175.1 uncultured Ruminococcus sp. | reverse complement strand
AAACCCATTGCTGCTCGCCGTGTCCCAAAACGGGGCGCGGTGAGCAGCAGCGGGAGTCCAGAGGGATAGTATCCCTCTGGCAGGGGTATGGGGGCAGCGCCCCCATTATAGTTCATCGGGGATACCTCTAACAATGAAAAGAGGTAATTTTTCTTATGCAGACAGTTCTGGTACTGTTTGGCGGTGTATCACCGGAGCACGCGGTTTCGCTGGTTTCGGCTGAGGCAGTGCTTCGCAACATGAACAAGGAAAACCGCAGAATCCTGCCGGTCGGCATTACGCTCGAGGGCAAATGGCTGCTGTTCGGCGGTGAAGATTATAAGGATATTGCGGAGGATAAGTGGGAGCAGAATCCCGCAAACTGCACCGCATTCCTTTCGCCGGAGCGCGGCGCAGGGCTCTGCATCGTCAGCGGGAACGGCATCGAGACCGTTCCGGTGGATGTGATCGTCCCTGTCCTGCACGGCGAAAACGGTGAGGACGGCTCGATTCAGGGTCTGTTCCAGCTTTCCGGCATACCGTATGTCGGCTGCCATGTCTGTGCAGCGGCGGCATCCATGGATAAATCCGTCACGAAGCTGATCGCGGCAACGACCGGCGTCCGTCAGGCAAACTGGCTGACGCTGCGCAGAGCGGATTTTCAGAAGGATGCAGCGGCGATGTGCCGCCTGATTATGGAGAATATTGCGTTTCCGGTGTTTATCAAGCCGTGCAGCACAGGCTCGTCCGTCGGTGTATCCAAGGTCAAGACCGAAGCCGACCTGCTGCCTGCTCTGGAAAATGCATTCAAATACGACAAAAAAATCCTTGCCGAGGAGTTCATCAACGGCAGGGAGATTGAGGTCGCGGTGCTCGGCAATGACTCCCCGAAGGCGGCAACCGCAGGTGAAATTGACGCAGGTGCGGAGTTTTACGATTATGAGACCAAGTATGTGACCTCGACCTCGCAGGCATATATTCCGGCGCGGATCAGCGAGGAACTGAATGCGCAGGTGCGCGAATGGGCGGTAAAGATTTTCACGGCACTCGGTTGCTCGGGACTTTCCCGCGTGGACTTCTTTGTTACGCGCGATACGAATGAGATCGTGTTCAACGAGATCAACACTTTGCCCGGATTTACGCCGATTTCGATGTATCCGAAGATGTGGGGCGCGGACGGCCTGCCGTTCGCAGCGCTGCTGGATCGCGTGATCGAGCTGGCGGCGGAGGCTTGATATGGCGCTGCTACAGGAAGATCTGCATGTACGGATGACCTTCGGCGAGATCGCGTCGCGCATCCGTGCAGAACTCATAAACTGTCCTGACCCGAACGCGGCGGTCTCCGGCTTCAGCACGGATACGCGGACGATTGCGCAGGGCAACTGCTTCATTGCGCTGAAAGGTGAAAATTTCAACGGCAATGCCTATGCGAAGCAGGCGGCGGAAAAGGGCGCAGTGCTCTGCATTCTTTCCGAGCAGCCGCCGGAGGATCCGGGCGTGCCGTATCTGATTGCGGACGGCGACGCTTATGGCAATCTTGCGGAGAGCTGTATTCGTACCTGTAAGCAGAACGGCTTGCGCGTTATCGGTGTGACGGGCAGCAGCGGCAAGACGACCGTCAAGGATATGACGGCGCATGTGCTTGCTGCAAAATACCGTACTTACGCGACTTCCGGCAACCATAACAACCATGTCGGCGTGCCGTATACGATTCTGCATATGCCGCCGGAGACGGAGGTTGCCGTCATCGAAATGGGCATGAACCATGCGGGCGAAATTCTGCATTTGTCGGATATTGCGGAGCCGGATATGGCGATCATCACGAATATCGGCACGGCGCATATCGGCAATCTCGGCTCGCAGGAAAACATTTTCCTTGCAAAGACCGAGCTGATCGAAAATATGCCGGAATCAGGACGCGGCGGCACGCTGATTGTTCCTGCGGAGGACGAATTCCTGCACGGCAAAATGGCGGAGCTGCGTGCAAAAACGAATGTCGTATACAGTGCGCGCTGCGGCAGTCCCGATGCGGAACTGTTGGCAGAGAATATCGTTGAAAGTGCAGAAAATACGCGCTTTACGCTCCGGTATACGAAAGACGGCAGTACCGCGGAGACGGTGCTCCCGATGACCGGACTGCACAATGTTACCGATGCGCTGCTTGCGGTGCATACGGGTCTGCTGCTCGGCATGACGCTCAGCGAATGTGCGGATGCGCTCGGCAGCTTTGTGCCGGGAGCGATGCGCTCGGAACGTGTGAAATACGGAAATGTCACGGTGATACGTGATTATTACAATGCAAATCCCGAAGCAATGGCGGCTGCGCTCCGCGGGATGCAGACCATTGCAGGCGATGCGAAAAAGATCGCGGTGCTCGGCAATATGAATGAGCTCGGTGAATTTGCCGCCGACCGTCACCGCGAGCTCGGTGTGCTGTGCAGAGAGCTCACGGATGCGGCATTTTTCTGCGGCGCGGATTATGTATCGTTCGCAGCGGGCTACGGCGCGGAGAATGCGGCATTTGCTGCGCAGGAGGATTTGATTCCGGCGATGCTCTCTTATATCAAAACGCTCGGTGATACGAAGATTTGCGTGCTTGTGAAGGGCTCGCGCGGGATGCATATGGAGCGTGCGGATGAAGCACTCGAAGCGATGCTGCGCGGCGAATAAAGGACGGTAATATGAAACTGGAATATCAAGTTGCGGCGCTGGAAGCGGTGCTGTTTGCGGCAGGCGAGCCCATGGAGACCGAACGTATCGCGGAGGCGCTCGGTATGACCGCGGAGGAAATCCATGCGGCAGCCGGTGCGCTGATGACGGCGCTGGAGGAATCCGGCAGCGGCTTGCAGCTTCTGCCGCTCGGCGAAAGCTGGCAGCTCACGACGCGCGCCGATTTTGCGGAGGAAATCCGTGCGGCGCTGGAGGTCAAGCGGAATACGCCGCTCTCGAATGCAGCTATGGAGGCGCTGACGATCATCGCCTATAATCAGCCTGTGACAAAGGGCTTTGTCGAGCGCGTGCGCGGCGTGGACAGCGGCTCGGTCGTGAATACGCTGGTCGAGCGCGGACTGCTCGAGGAAGCCGGACGCATCGAGGTGCCGGGCAGACCGGTCACCTACCGCACGACGGCGCATTTCCTGCGTACCTTCGGGATGCAGTCGCTTGCCGATCTGCCGCCGCTTCCGACGGGCAGTGAGACAGAGGATCTTTTCGAGGTGCAGTCTGCCGAGGGCGAGGATACGGTCGAAGAATATGAGGATGCGCTGCCGGAGCTCGACAATCTCGAAACGGTCGAGACGCCGGAGCCGGATGCGGAGACAGATGCGCAGTCATAACAAAACAGCCGCGAATCCGGCGTAATTGCGTCGGTTTCACGGCTGCTTTTTCATTCGGAGCGTTTCTGTTTCAGATGCCGCAGGATGTATTCGCAGGCGGCGCAGGGGAGTATCCCGAGCGTATAGCTCAGCATATCGGCATTGGAATAACCCGTGCCGATGATGATGCGCAGCAGCCGGTTCGTAATATGCATCTTGTCGCAGAAGCCCCAGAGCTGCAAGAATTCCACACAGAATGCAAACAGCAGGATGCAGACCGGAAGCAGCAGACCGTACCGCGGCTTTTCCGGCGAGACTGTGCGGCAGATCGTGTAGATCAGAATGACGACGAGGACGTCGCCGAGCTGCAAGCGCACCCAGCCGTGCGCGAACAGGATTTCGATGCCGAAGAGGATTGCCGATGCGATCCCCATGATGATGCGGATGCGGCGGTTCATGCAGGCATCTCCACGGTGACGGTGACAGTATTTTCCGGAATGATCCATTCAGGGTTTGAAGCAACTGTCACTTCCATGACGCCGCATCTGTTTCCGGTGAGAACCGCCTGCCCGTCATCGGTTATGACCGGCAGATCCGGATCGCCGTCCTGCCAGATCGCCGATGTGATATACATGCACGGGATATTTTCATAGCAGCAGATGTCATTCACGGATATGACAGTATTGGGCGCGGTCTGATAATCGTTCAGTGCGACTGACGGCATTCCGCCGTTTGAATCATTGGCACGGATGCGCGCAAGTGCAAGGACATAGCCGTCAAACAGCAGGATGCCTGCGGCGGTGAGGAAGATGATTTTTTTGTTGATCATGATTGACTCCTTTCAGATCCAGACGAGATAGAGTCCGGTTTCATAGTTGATGAGTGCACCGCTGCCGATATACCACTGTCCGGCGCGTCTGGACGGAAAATAGGTGTATGCATGGCTGAGATCGTCAGTGAATCCGGCGATAATCAGCTGCTCGTATACAAAGGAAGGCAGAGCAGACGGTCGGTTCAGCTGGTAGAGCTGATCCGGCTGACAGTACTGACGATTCTCCTCATATTCCGCTTCGGAAAGCGGCTGGTTCTGATAGCAGGTCACGCCTTTGTAGTTTTCCAGTTTTTCGGCATACTGCTTCAGGGTTTCCTGATCCGTGTGGATGAAGAAGTACGCGCTGGGCACATAATCCTGTGCAGGTATACAGGGCTCGGTACGGAAGTAATAATCCTTACAGACGGACGGGAGCTTCTCCGGCAGGATACTATGGGCTGTCAGGGGAGAGCTGCGGACACCTTGCGAAAAGACAAACTGCTTTGCACGGTATAATAAAGGCATCCGCTTAAAGTTCAGGCAGATGAGCGGTGCTGCGAGTGCAGCGGCTGTCAGTGTGATGCCGATGATGCGTGAGATCAGCAGAGAAATGCGGCATTTTCCGGTTTTTTCGCTGCGCTTGAAGAAGAACGGAATGATGCCGAAACCGAAGATCAGAACCGGCAGTGCCAGCTTTAAGGTGATGCCGATTGTGGCGATGAGGAAAAGCAGGACCGGATACAGTGCGATGCCGCAGCCGATATTGACTGCTCTCACGCGCTTCCGCCGCTGTGAAAGAGCCGGCTTCACATGTTGAGCAGGCGGCGGATTGGACATTGTATTTGTTTGGTTCATAATGATTCCCTTTCGTGTCAATACCAGGATGATGTACGTTTTTTGTTTTTGCGGGGGATTTCTGCGGCAGATTCCGCAAGGCTGTCAGTGATGCACTGGGATTGAGCGGGATTATCCTCTCTGATCAACCGGCAGTGCCGTAAGCTGCTGGATCAGAAGCTGTGCGGAATAATTCCAGCTCAGGTCCTTGTGTTCACGGTAATTGTCTACGCGCGATCTTCCTTCGCGGACAACATAATCCCATTTGTCTGCGCGAACGAGCAGTTCACGGTAATGCGCCATGACATTGTAGGCATCGTCTGAGAGCTCGCAGAGTGTTTTGACATCCAGCTCACTGAGCGTGCCCTGTTCCCAGCGGCGGATATTGTATTCGGCAATGCGTGCATCGGGACGGCTGAAGCAGAGTCCGCCGAGCATGACGATGAACACGCCCGTCAGGACGGCTGCCGTCGGCAGCTTTGCCGTGAACTGCCGCACAAGCAGTACCAGAAATACCATCGTGAGCAGCACCATAAACCATGTGGTATAGACACGCAGCGGCGTCATGCCGTAGGCGCTGATATAGAGCACCATTTTGGCAAGTGCGGTTGCGATGATGAACAGCGTGAACAGGCAGAGGATCACCGCATAGACGGTCAGTGCCTTCGGACGGTTTGCGCCGCCTTTTTTCGCGCAGCCAGTCAGTACGAGAATGACTGCCAGATTGATGACCGTGATCGCGCAGAGTTCAAAGAAGCCGCGGCGCGCATATTCGGAATAGATCATGCCGTCGGGGAGCTTTCCGGCGAATGCAGAGAGAAAATAGTTCGTCTGCGAGATCACGTATACAAGATACAGCAGGCAGATCGGCGTGATGCCTGCATAGAGCCCGAGATTCGGGATGAAGCGCAGACCGTCGAGCTTTTTTGCATATACCGCATCGGAAGGGAACAGCTCCGCATTGTGCTTGCGCTGTGCAGCGCTGTAGAGGGCTGCGAACAGCCAGATGCCGCAGGGAATGCCGAACAGCAGCTGTAAGATCAGCTGGACGGCGTTTTCCGTCAGCATGTTTCCGAACTGTCCGAACAGCTTTTCGATACCGGAATCCGCGCTTGCCAGCAGCACGCCGACCACAATCGTCAGCGGAATTGTCACAAGCAGTCCGAGCACGGTTGTCTTGCCTGCGGACCCGCCGTAAAATGCTGGAACGGCTTTTCGATCATAGAGGCGCAGAGGTCCAGCGGAAAATACCGTGTGACGAATCCGGCACCGCCGCAGACGGCATGCGTCCGCCAGACGATTGCAGGCATCAGAAACAGGAAGGTCAGTCCGTGCACCAGTGCGGATGCCGTAATGGAAAAGCTCAGCGAGAAGATGCAGATTACGGCGCCGAGGAGACGGTGCACCGGCTTCGGCTTGCAGCCGGATAACCGGATATAGAATGTGCTGAATGCATACAGCAGCAGGAAGCAGAGCGTCGTGACGATGCCGTCTGCGAAGACAATGACATAGCGCATCAGCAGGAAGCCGAGCAGGCAGGAGAGCCATGCGAAGACGGCGTCATGCGGCAGGATAGCCCATTTTTTCGCTGTATACGGTTGATAGATGCGCGGCGCTGCCGCCTGTGTATATACAAACTGACCGGCAGGTGCGGGAATGTCCGGCTGCGGGGGTGTCAGCGCTTCTTCAACGTGAGTTGTATTATGTTCGTCCATTCGTATTCTCCTTCTTACATATATTTTGCGAGCTGCTCACCGATCTTGCCCATGCGCTGATAGGTGATGAATTTGCAGATCATATCAGTGATTTTGCCGTAGCGGCGGTAGAGCAGATTGAAGATCAGATAGGGCATCCGCTGCGATCTGGTCTGCGGCAGCCGCTTATAGATATTTTTCAGGCTGTAGACGCTGTCATAGACATGCAGATAGCCTTTGTAGAGCTCATCCGCGGTCATGCCCTGCGGCTCGAATACCACATGCGCGGTATTGTAAAGCGAGAGGTCATGCGAGGTGATGCGTCCGGCGCTGTGCATTCTGTCATAGAGCGCGGTGCCGGGGTAGGGCGTCAGGATATGCGAGGTGACGGTCTCGATGCGGTTTTTGACGATCCAGTCTACCGTTGCGTCGAAGGTTTCCGGCGTATCGCCGTCGAGCCCGAAGACGAAACTGCCGTTGATCATGATGCCGCGCTTGTGAATCTCGCGGATCGCGTGCTCATATTCCTTAGTGGAATTCTGTACCTTGTGGACAT
>CAMHUJ010000083.1 GCA_946188175.1 uncultured Ruminococcus sp. | reverse complement strand
TATGATTCCCACAGTGCTTGTCATCATTGCAATTCTGAATGGTGCGCTCGATGTTCCGAAAATATGTGTACTGCTGAATCCGATCGTTTTTCTATTCTTTGGCGTGACCTGCCGTAAAATTGATCCTGTGAAATTTCAGGATCTCCCCGGAATCATTATGCCGAGTTTTGGTCTTGCCATGTTCGGTTTGATTGGAGTATTGAATCTGACTTGATAGATAAAGGAGTAAAACAAATGAAAAAATACGATATATCTCAAAAGATCACATTCAAAACAGGCACATACGAGCTGAACAGTGATGCGAATTTCAATTTTCAGCTCAACCGTGTTATCATGTGGGACGGCGGAGATGCTGATGAGGTTGCCGCAGTATCGCAAGACATAAAGACAAGCTCTGATTGGGTAAGTGCAATGGAACAGCTTGCTGAAAAGGCGCACGCTGATGACAGAACTGCCAACGAAATCGCATATCTTCGTATGTCGGAGTTTTTCATATACGATACCGATCCGAAGAAAAAGCAGCGTTATACCGAAGCCAGCGAACTGTTTTATGATTTTTACAGTGAATATTTCGACAAAGGAATCGTTGAGCAGCATAAAGTGCCGTATTGCGGCGGTTATCTGCCTGTTATGGTGACAAAAGCAAAGGGCGAAAGAAAAGGTGCGCTGCTGCTTCACGGCGGAAACGACAGCTATTATGAGGAGCTTTTCTTCCCCATGCTGTATCTTGCAGAGAACGGTTTTGACGTTTACTTGTACGAAGGACCGGGACAGGGCGGCGTTCTGCGCTTGCAGGAAATGAAATTCACGCATAAATGGGAGAAGCCTACAAAAGCTGTGCTGAATTATTTCAAGCTGAACGATGTGACGATTGTCGGCGCATCTCTCGGCGGATACCTTGCGCCCCGTGCAGCAGCATTTGACAAGCGTATCAAGCGTGTGGTCGGCTGGTCGATTTTCCCCGATTTCTTTGATGTTATCATATGCGATCACCCGAAGCCGATGCGTGATACGATTGACTTTATGTTCCGCATGGGCCTTGATGCACCGCTGAATAAGCTGTATACAAAGATGATAGAAAAGGAAGAGATCATTAAATGGAATCTTCTGCACGGAATGTACGCTTATGATGCAAAAACGCCCTGTGAATATGTAAAGAAGATACGCAGATTCACGCTGAAAGGCATTGCTGACAGAGTAGATCAGGATGTACTTATCATCGGTGCAAACAAAGACCACTTTATCATGCCGTATCTGTTTCATGAGGAATATGATATGCTGCAAAATGCCCGTTCCTTAACATTAAGACTGCTGACGGACAAGCAGAATGCAGGCGCACACTGCAATGTCGGCAACACAAAGCTGGTAGTGGATTCTATCATCAAATGGGCAGAGTGCTGTACTGAATAAATATTAAGGAGAATGATGAATATGGGACTTATGAAGAACTTTTTTAGTCAGACCAGAAAGCCCGAAGGGACACTCGGAAAGATCATGCTGTCGGGTATGAATTCAGGACACGCAAAACTTGCCGACTGGGGATTTGAGCATCTGCCGAAGCTCTCACCGAAACAAGCTGCCGATCTCGGCTGCGGTGCAGGCAGAAATGCAGGAGAGCTTCTGAAAAAATATCCGCAGGCAGTAGTTACCGCAATGGATTATTCCGCACTTTCCGTTCAGAAGGCAAAGGAATTCAATCAGGCTATGATAGACGCAGGCAGATGCAGGGTCATACAAGGCGATGTATCAAAACTGCCCCTTGAAGCTGACAGCTTCGAGCTTGTGACTGCTTTTGAGACGATCTATTTCTGGCCGGGACTTGAAAAGTGCTTTTCGCAGGTAGCTAAAATTCTGAAAGTCGGCGGATACTTTATGATATGCAACGAGTCCGACGGAACAGATAAGACGAGCAAGAAATTTGAATCCATCATTGACGGGATGCGATGCTATACAATTGATGAAATATCAGCAGCGCTCAAGTCTTCCGGTTTTTCCAAAATTCAGTCAGACCATCATCCGGAAAAAGCATGGGTAACAATAATCGCAAGAAAATGATTTCGATATTTATTGAAAATGATGTTTTTCGGTTTTCGTCCGGTAATCACTTGACAATGAAATAGAAATATGCTATAATTTCATTACAGTTAGCATATGCTAATTGATGGCGGCTTGAAATCGGAGTCCGCTATATTATTTGTGCTATAGTTAGCTGATGCTAACGCTATACAAATCAGAAAAGAGGTCAGTATGAGTGTTGTGATCGTTGGCGGCAATGACCGCATGGCAACAAGATATCAGGATATCTGTAAGCAGTACAAATGGAAATCCAAGGTTTTCACGCAGCTTCCGGCGGATTTTGAAAACAAGATCGGCGAGCCTGATCTGCTGGTCGTATTCACAAGCACCTGCTCACATAAAATGCTTGCCGGCGTAAAGAACCGTTCGGAAAAACGCGGAATTCCGGTGAAGCACGTTCACAGCGCAAGTGTCAGTGCCCTGAAAAAGCTTCTGGAATGTTACGAGGTGAAACAGGATGTCGGAACTTGAACGGCAGAGCTTTGAGCGTACACTGGCAGTGCATTCTGCGCCGACGCTGCTCGGTATCAAATGTGCGAATCTCATTTCCGTTGCAATAGAAGCAAGCGATATGTGCGATTATCGGCAGGAATTTGAAAGCCGGAGCGGACTGCAAATGCGTGTATTGTGCAAATGCCATGATCGACGGCTGCTCTATGTTTATCATGAGATGCTGCTGGAAATGCAGCTCAGTCAGCCTGAGATCCTGCGCTTTCTTTCGCAGTACGGCTATACAGAAAATATGAATTTACAGCAGATGCTTATGGCTCTTGCGAGCCGGATGCAGTGCGGCAATTTCCCGCATGAGATCGGCATTTTTCTTGGGTATCCGCTTGCTGATGTAAAAGGATTCATCGAAAATCACGGCAAAAACTGCCTGCTGTGCGGCTGCTGGAAGGTATACAGCAATCCCGAATCCGCGCGGCGGACATTTGCAAACTATGATCGGTGCAGAGATATTCTGTGCGATAAATTACAGCAGGGCTGCGGGCTTTTCCGCGCTCTGGAACTTTCTAAGGAGGAACTAAAATGAAAACAGCAGTGATTTATTGGAGCGGCACGGGCAATACCGAAGCAATGGCAAATGCGGTCGCAGAGGGTGCGGGCGTCGATGCCGTGACAGTATCGGATTTTTCCGGCAATGTCGAGGAATTTGACGCGCTGGCTCTTGGCTGCCCGGCGATGGGTGCAGAGGTGCTGGAAGAGGAGGAATTTGATCCGTTCTTCACCGGAATTGAGGGCAAACTCAGCGGCAAAAAGGTCTTTCTGTTCGGATCTTACGGCTGGGGCGACGGCGAATGGATGCGGAACTGGCAGGAGCGTGTCACAGCGGCAGGCGCTGAACTGGTCGGCGATGAGGGCTATACCGTCAATGAAGCGCCGTCCGATGATGACCTTGCAAAGCTGAAAGCAATCGGCGCGGAGCTGGTATAAGAAACAAGCGGCTGTATCCTCATGCAGCCGCTTTGGTATGAGAATATGGTGATTGTATATTTTGCGGCGCTGGCTGCGGTCATCGCGCTGATGATCGGTTACATGGTTCGGCATCTGCGAAGCGGCGGCGGATGCTGCGGTGAACATGAAGTGCCTGCAAAACACATTCGTGCCGCAGACCAGAATCCGTCACATTATCGGTATCATTATACGGCAAAAATTGAAGGTATGGTTTGCGGAAACTGCGTGCGTCGTGTGGAAAATTTGTTCAACGAAACGGGCGACTGTTTTGCGTCTGTTGATCTTGCAGAAAAGGTAGCAGAAATCCATACAAACCGAAAAACGGAACGCACGGAATGTGCGAAAATGCTGGAAAATGTCGGCTATACGCTGATCGAATGGGAGGAACAACATGAGTTTGAATGAAGTCCGTGAAAACACGGATGCGATTATAAATGAACTGAAAGGCGATGCGCGTTTTATCAGCCGCATCACCTCGATCGGGCTGACGCCGGGATGCCGTGTCAGCATCATCAAAAATGATAAAAACCGTCCTGTGCTGCTCTATTCGCGTGATACAATGATTGCGGTCAATCGCAAGGAATGTGCAGGAATTCTTGTTTCGGAGGTGAAAGCATGAGTGCCGCAACGATCGCATTACTCGGACAGCCGAATTCCGGAAAATCGACGCTGTTCAATGCGCTGACCGGTCTGCGTCAGCACGTCGGCAACTGGCCTGGCAAAACCGTTGAAAAGAAGGAAGGCTCGTTTTCTTATCAGGGCAAGGATTACAATGTTGCCGATCTGCCCGGCTCCTACAGTATGTCCGCGAACTCCGATGAGGAGGTCATCACGCGGGATTTTATTGCGTCCGGCAAGGCGGATGTTGTCTGTATTCTTGCGGACAGCTCGCAGCTTGAACGCTCGCTGTTCATGCTTGCTGATTATGCAGGCATTTCCGTGCCGTGCTTTCTGATTTTGAATATGGCAGATGTCGCAAAAAATCAGGGCAAGAAAATTAACCCCGCTGCGATTGAAAAGAAACTCGGCATTCCGGTCATGCTGTTTTCCGCGACGGATAAAAACGCCTACGACCAGTTTTATAAAACAATGGAGCGTGCAATCAAGGAAAAAGCCATGCTCAATGTTACTTCACTCGAACAGGAATACAAAAAGGTTGACGGTTACAGTGAAATCTGCGAAACGCTTTCCGATGCCGTCATTCCCGGTTATACGCCGATGTGGCTGACCGTTAAGGCGATGGAACAGGACCAGGTTGTGACCGCAAAGCTGCGGAATACATTACCAAACGGCATACAAAAAACGGTGGAAATGTTTGTCAAACAGTCGCAGGGCGCGATTGCAACGGGCGGCTGCAAATTTGCATGGATCGACGGCATTCTGGACGGCGCAGTTTCCGAATCAAAAACAAAGGCAAAACTCGGCAAACTCGACCGCATTTACACGCATAAAATATGGGGCAAGGCGGCTGTGATTCTGACCGTTGTGCTTGGTTTAATTGCCTCATTTATTCCGGCGCTCCCGATTATGGTAATGGGAATGGGCGTTGATTCGGTCAACGGCTTGATTCGCACATCACTGACAGATGCCGGACTGTCCGCGTTCCTGACAGGACTGCTCTGCGATGTGCTGATTCAGGGGCTTTCCTTTGTGATTAAAATGCTCGGATTTGTGTTCGGCGTCACGCTCGTGTTCGGCTTGCTCGAAGAAGTCGGCGTTATGGCGCGCATCTCCTATGTGTTCGATAACACAATGGGCAAGCTCGGCTTGCAGGGCAAATCTGTCATGCCATTTCTGGTGAGCTTCGGCTGCACAATGGGTGGCGCAGCGGGTGCAAGAGTCATTGACAACTGGGGACAGAAGGTGCTGACGATCGCGCTTGCGTGGGCAGTCCCCTGTGGTGCAGCGTGGGCAATTATCCCGATGCTGTCAACCGTTTTCTTCGGCGCAGGAGCACCGCTGATTATAGTCGCCATTTTGTTTGTGATGATCCTGCATATGTGGATCACGGCAAAGATTTTCAGCCGCGGACTGGTCAAATACGAGGACAAATGCGGCATGATCATGGAACTGCCGCCGTATCATAAACCGAAATGGGGCTCGCTGATGCGCTATGTATTCGGCAGAACAAAGGATACATTTTTCCGCGTTGTCAAGGTCGTCCTGCTCGTCAGTATTGTTTTCTGGCTTCTCAGCTATTCGACAAGCGGCACAGAAAACAGCATTCTCTATAAAGTCGGCGTCACAATCGAGCCGTTCACGAAAGTCTTTGGTCTGCCGTGGCAGCTCTTCATCGCGTTTATCGCATCTTCCTTCGGTAAAGAGGGCGCGGTCGGCGTCATCGGTGCGCTGTTCACAGGCGGCGGCTCGATTTATCAAATCACCACAAGCAGTGCGGTTACGGAAAACATCAATCAGATTCTCCTTGCCAATGTTTCCCGCCCCGAAGCGCTTGCATTCATCTTTGCGATTACATTCAATCTGCCGTGCATCGTGGCGCTTGCGGCAACCTATCAGGAGATTCATTCCGTTAAATGGACGGTCAGAATTGCCGCTTATTATACTTTCACGGCTCTGCTGCTGTCCTGTATTGCATACCATGTCGGTTTGCTGATCTGGTGATGCATATGGACGAATTACTGCGATTATTGAAGGACGGGAATACCCGCACGATTGAACAGCTTGCTTCTGAATTGCATACGACAGATGCAGACATTCGGCGGCAGCTGGAATTTCTGGAGCATATCGGTGCAATCCGAAAAATCTCGGCACAGGAATCCGGCTGCGGTCATTGCGGCAGCTGTTCCGGCGGTGCCTGCAAGGGCTGTATGCCGAAGAACGCCAAACAGAATATGGGCGATATGTGGGAGGTCGTTTCGGTGTAATCCCCTATTCAAAAACAGATATTGCGTAAATAACGGGCATGATTCCATTGTATAGAATCATGCCCGTTCGCTTGCGATGACAAGTTATGCCGTCATTCTCCGATCTTCCATGATGCCGCCTGTCTGCGGCTTTCCACAAAACTGCGGTAAATACCGTCTGTATGCATCAGCTCGTTGTGTGTGCCCTGCTGCACGATTCTTCCCCCGTCAATGACAACGATCTGATCAGCGTGTTCGACGGTTTTCAGTCTGTGCGCGATCATGATGATCGTCTTTTCCTTTGTCAGTGCCTCGATTGCCTTTGTCAGCTCTGCTTCATTTTCGGGATCAACATTTGCAGTTGCTTCATCCAGAATAATGACCGGTGCATCCTTCATAATCGCTCTTGCAATGGAAATACGCTGCTTTTCTCCGCCGGAAAGGCTTGCACCGCCTTCGCCGATCACTGTATCATATCCGTCCGGCAGATTCATGATAAAGTCGTGGCAGCAGGCTTTTTTCGCTGCATCTATGACCTTCTCCATTGGTGCATCCGGTTCGCCGAAACGGATATTGTTTGCAATAGTGTCTTCAAACAGATAAACTTTCTGAAACACAAAACTGAAATTCTCCATCAGACTGTCAAAGCTGTAATCCTTCACATTGCGTCCGCCGAGTGCAACCTCGCCGCTTTTCACATCCCAGAATCGTGCCATCAGGCTTGTCAGCGTAGTTTTTCCGCCGCCGGACGGACCGACGATCGCAGTCGTGGTTTTTTCCGGAATTTTCAGGTCAATGCCGTTGATGATCGTTTTATTCTCATACGCAAAGGTGACATTTTGCAGTTC
>CAMHUJ010000082.1 GCA_946188175.1 uncultured Ruminococcus sp. | reverse complement strand
GAGTCAATGTCAGCAATAACACCTATACATTCTATTCGAACAGCTCCAAAGAGGCACATTTTGAGAGCCTCGGCGGCAGAGGTGCAACCGGCACAGATTATGACGATCTCGTCAGCAAGCTGCTGTCCGGCAACCTCGGCGCACAGACCGGAAGCGATTATTATACTTCCACGAATAATTCCGGTTACGATTTCAGCATGTTCCCGTTCTGCAGCAGACAGGATGAGATCTTTGACCGCTACTACCGTTTCGATCTGGCAGCGGCAACTTCCGATGCTGCAAGCGCCAATATTGACAACGATAAACTTTGCGAAGAAAGCAAGGCTTGCGGTCATCAGTGGGGCGTTGAGCCGAAGAACTATGCAGTGATCGAAAACGGCGTCTACAAGGCGTCCTCCCTGTGGGTTCCGTTTACCTGCCCGAAGGGCGTTCCAGCAACCGAAACCGATCAGGCAAAGGTAAGAGCGGGCAATTCCAACAGCTTTATTTCGCTGCTTGAGACATTCAGTGAGGCTCCGCTTACAAGCGACCAGTATATCAATAGCGCATCCGCATTTATTGAATACGGCAAAATCAGCTCCACGAACAAGACGCTTGACACTCTGCCGAAGAAGAGCGTTTCGATTCATTCGCATACCGCGGACGGCACGGAGAAGAAGTATGATCTCGGCAGTGTTCCGGTTGTGGATACCAGCTGCGTGCTGGATGTCAGTGCAAACAACAAGAAGACTACGATCTTCGTTGATCCGACACAGAAGTACAACTCGAATGACCCGCTTTGCATTCTGCTGAAGGGTTCTTTCATGAACGATTATCTGACGATTGTTGTGAATAACAACAGCCTGTACACGGCGGAAAACGGCGGTACGGATTATTCCAAACCGCAGTGCTATGCAGACTTCTCCGCAGATAAGAAGAATCCGAAATTTGCTGGTAAGAGCGACGTACTGATCTTCTTCGATACGACGCTGTACTGCAATAAGAACTTTATTCTGACGACGACCGGTGCGTATCAGATGATGACGCAGGATTATAACTACGATATCATCAGTAATCCGCTTTACCCCGGTGTGCTGAATTCGGATAACACCTGGAGCATCAATCAGACTTGGCTGAATCTCTATAACAGTACTGCAAAGAAGGATGCTTATAAGTTTGAGCTGGTTCCGAACGTTGTTGTATACGGCGAGAAGAATCACAACTATAACGGTTCCTTCCAGAACGGTTTTGTTGCCAATGCTGAGTTTATCGCGCCGGATTCCGATTTCGGTTCCGCAATCAGCGAGAAGAACGTCAATACAGTTGCGTACCGTGAATTTACGGATTCTACTGCTTATAATCCTTACGGCAACTCGAATAACACGCCGAATTCTCAGGGCATCATGACCATGGGCTCTATGATGATCAGAGATTTCAAGGGCTACACCAACCTGCCGCTTTGCGTATTCCTCGGCGACCTGAACAGACCGGGTACTTCGACAAATCAGGAACCGACTGTTACCTACAGCAACCAGTCTAGCAGTTCGTCCGGTAACGCGACAGCCGGTAACTCCAAGGATTTCTTCAATAATGATCACCAGGGTCTGCGCTAAAGAAAGGAGGACACTATGAATCGCAAACGAAAGCTGAAAGGCATGACGCTGATCGAAGTTGTCATCTCAATCGCTGTCTATGCAGTCATCGGTCTCCTTCTGACTGAGGTTATGTCTCTGGTAAATGCGACGATGAAGGCTACGAATCAGCTGAACAGAAGACTGAGCTATGAGGCAAAGTTCGCTGATAACCTGCTTCTGAGTGACGGTTCAAGAGCGTTTGATTCAACTGCTGTGTCTATTACGCTGTCCAGCCCACCTGGTGCTGCACATGCGTTCACTCTGACTGCGAACGGCAGCGAATATATGACAGACACGCAAAACATGACAAGAGCGGAAAACAACCTGATCATCAATGAAAACACCAACTACCGTTTCATGGTGTTCACAAAAACACCTGCCGGTGCGCCGGTTCCGAGTGAGTTCTTCTATCTTGATCTCACGATTGACGGCGGTGTGGATTCATCGAATCCGATCACGAAGATTATTGTTGATGCGACAGGTGCACCGCGCGGTGACGGTATCTATGCTAACAACGAAGAGACCGGTGCACTGTATACAACGCAGGTTTTGACGGATCAATCCAAGCATACTGCGCCTGCCAGTGACGGTACTGCTGTCAATTATATCGGATTGGAATCTGTCGTTAGCGGAAACCGTCTGCTGCACCTTGCAATTCCTGCAACACAGGGCGGTGCTGCACTTGTCAATCGGACGAATCATGATCTGGGCGTCAGAGGTCAGATCATTGTTAAGATCTTCCGCACTGTCAAGGATAAAGGCGGTACTGGATATAACTGGTATAAAGATGAGGATGCTAGGCTGATTAAAAAAGCATATGATGCGCTGAATCCTGCTGTCCCTGCTGACAAGGCAGTTCTTGACACGCTCGACAGCAACCACTTCCCGTCTGAGGCATGCCTCACGCTGGATTTCGTGCTTTCGGCACCGAACCCGAATACCGGTACAATGTCTTACTTCGACGGCGTCGAGTACACATGGAATCCGACGGTTGCTGCAAACGAGGCAGGCTACCTCCAGGCAGGCGTTTCTGCCGGTCACAATTAAGACTGAACCCATTTGTTTCGCTGTGCGCTGAAATATGCGCACGGCGGAACGGAATTGATGAAAGGAGTGAATTGCATAATGAAAAAGCTGAAAGGCTTTACGCTGCTTGAGCTTATAATTGTTATGGCAATATTCTCAATTATCATGTACAGTGCGGTTCAGTTGCTGCAACCGGTTTCAAAGTTCTTCGTCAGAAGTTCAAACTTTGAAAACACGACCGCTTGTATGGATAATATGCGCCGCTGTATTGAAGGTAATCTGAAGTATGCCGACCGTGTTCGTGCTTATAACGGATTTACTCCGTATACGTATAATGACACGACTTATCAGTCGATTACTGTTTCGAATGATCTGATTGATAAGGTCAAGAGCTTCTACAGGGAGTTCTTTGAGAATCGCAGATTCATTGACACCGGCGGTACGATCAATGTTCTGGTATTTGATAATACGGAGATTGTTGACGATACTGCGCTCGCAGGTCTTAATAAGCTGAGCGATTACACGAGCAAGCAGGTGAATCAGGGCAAGCTGGTTCTGATTCAGTTCCCGTTTGATAACTATGGCGGTACCAATGTTGCGACGGATGCTGATTCTCTGGCTGCAAATATGCGGACGCCGATTATGTGGTGCGTCAATCAGAAGCTCTACGGCAATTTTGACTACAGATTTTCGCTGGATGCGGTTTCGAGTACAATCGTCAGCGCGAATACCGATCCGCTCGTGACAACCGCTGCCGGTGAAACAACGACCGCACCGATGGTTATCACGGAGACTGATACGAATGGCAGCGTAATCAGCTCGAGACTGTTTGCCGATACTTCAAATTCGTTCTTTAATCCGCGTGACTTCAACATTCAGATTGCTTGCCGCGAAATCCGCAGATCCGGTTCAGGTCTTGTGAGACAGACTCCGACGACCGCGAATGTGGCATCTTTCTCGATGAAGAACGTCATGAATGCTTCTGACGGTTACAGAACCGCTGCGCTGGATTATGTGACTATTCTTGGCAACAGCGGCGATGATGAGCGCGCTGAACATGACTACAGAGCAGACCGCGCAGTTCCGCGCTACAGAAACTTCGAGGACGGCACCGGCTTTGACGGATTCTATTTCATCTTCACACTGCCGGAGGAGATCCACGATGTTGCTGACCGTGCAGACTACGATGAAGGCATGCTGCTTTCTCAGAGAAATCTCATGAGTGCAACATCCTGATTTGAATTAAAATCAATGATGTATAGAAAAGGCAGCCGGTGTTGCCGCCGGCTGCCCCTATACTGCAAATTTTCAGTGCATCAGCAATGCGCTGTAATACTGAACATGCTCCTGCTGCGGAAGCATCTTGATGTACCAGTCGGTGATCTCTTCGCCGAACATTGCGCCGAGCAGCAGACCCATGCAAAGGTAAGGTCCGAATGCGAATTTGGAATTGCCTGTCACTTTCTTGATCACAAGTCCGAAGATTGCAGCAAGAATAATGCCGATGAACGCGGAAGGAATCATGGCCTTCCAGCCAAGCAGTACGCCCGCGCAAGCCATGAGGATCGTATCACCGAGCTCGATGCCGCGTACCTTTTCACCGGTTTTCTTCTTGATGTAAGCTCCGCTGATTTCACCGATCAGCAGGAACGGCACACTGATAATAAAGATTCCGATGATTCTCTCTTTGAGTGTGATATATGTTACGAAATAAGAGGGGATTGCAAGCGCTGCGACCATAAGCAGCATCGGAATGTACATATCCATTGTGTCCCAGTCAATGAATGCGATGCAGATCAGCAGAGATGTGAAGATCATCATCAGCAGACAGTTGACATTCACGCCGAAAATCAGCAGATCTGCAACATACAGAATGCCGTTGAGCGCTTCGACAATCGGATACCGGACCGAAATCTTTTCGCCGCAGCTGTGACATTTTCCTTTGAGGAAAATCCAGCTGAACACCGGTATCAGGTCAATGATACGAATCTTTGCGCCGCAGGTCATGCAGTGTGAGGAGCGCTTGATCAGGGATTCGCCGCGCGGCACCCGAATGATGACAACATTCAGGAAGCTGCCGATGCAGATGCCGTAGATAAAGACGACGGGAATTGCCATGAGCAGAAACTGAAACAGGTCGTTTTCAAATGACTGCCATTCCCGCCATCCGGTTTGTGCTGCCAGTGCAGCAAGCATGTTTTTTTGGTACATAACGGTACCTCCTTTATGGTTTGTACTGTTATTCTATTCTACCACAGATTGGCATATTTTTCAAGAGTTTTTTGGAGGTTGGATTATGAGAAACATCCGCATCGGTGACTACCTCGTCGAGGAAGGTCACATCACCCCTGAGCAGCTGCAGCAGGTACTGCAGAGACAGCGCGAATCGACGGACTCGAAGAAATTTGGTGAAGTCATTGTCGAGATGGGATTTATGTCCGACATCAAATTTGCGCAGGCTTTGTCAGTCAAGCTGCAAACACCGTTTGTTGACCTGAACAACGTCGAGGTTGACGGTGAGATCGCACGTATGGTCCCGCAGGACCTTGCAGAGCGCAACTGCGTTCTGGCGATCAACAAGACCGGCCGCCGTTTGACTGTTGCTACGGATGATCCTGTAAACTTCAATATTCTTGAAGATATCAAGGTCAAGACCGGTTACGACTGCATTCCGGTTCTTGCAACCCGTGCTGCAATCAAGAAGGCAATCGGTAAGGCCTACCAGATGACCGATCTCGGTGACCTCGGTATTGATTCGTCTCAGGGCGAGATGATGGATGATGAAGAATCCAGAGACCGTGTTGAGAGCGCCCCGATCGTTAAGCTCGCAACACAGATCGTCGAAAATGCTTTCCGTATGGAAGCAACGGATATTCACCTCGAGCCGTTTGAGAAGTATACGCAGATTCGTGTTCGTGTCAACGGCGACCTCGTAACACTGATGAATGTTTCTTCCAACGTCCAGAACCAGCTCTCTACCCGTCTGAAGCTGATCTCCGGCATGAACATCGCTGAAAAGCGTATTCCGCAGGACGGCCGTTTCTCGCAGACCGTTGACGGCATTCCGCTTGACGTCCGTGTTTCGTCCCTGCCGATGGTGCACGGCGAAAAGATCGTTATCCGAATCCTGTCCACCGGCGCGATCAAGACGCGCGGCCTGCATGAGCTCGGTATGTCGGATTACAACTTCCGCCTGTTCGAGAGCATGATCAAGTGCCCGCACGGCGTTATCCTCGTTACAGGTCCGACCGGTTCCGGTAAGTCCACCACGCTGTATGCAGCGCTCGGTGCAATCGCAAGACCGGAAGTTAACGTTGTTACGGTTGAGGACCCGGTTGAAAAGCAGATCGAAGGCATCAACCAGTGCCAGATCAATGTCAAGTCCGGTATGACCTTCCCGGCGGCGCTTCG
Source organism: uncultured Ruminococcus sp. (assembly GCA_946188175.1). Classification (GTDB taxonomy): domain Bacteria; phylum Bacillota; class Clostridia; order Oscillospirales; family Ruminococcaceae; genus Firm-04. The sequence goes on along the minus strand of CAMHUJ010000082.1, from coordinate 1,220 downwards.
TTCGATTCTCCGTCAGGACCCGGATATCATCATGATCGGTGAGATGCGTGACGGCGAGACCGCTGAAATCGGTATCCGCGCCGCTATCACGGGTCACCTGGTTCTTTCTACGCTCCATACCAACGACGCAGCATCCACAATCGTCCGTCTGGTCGATATGGGTATTCCGTCCTACATGGTCGCATCTTCGCTGATCGGTGTTGTGGCACAGCGTCTGGTTAAGGTTCTCTGCCCGAAGTGCAGAAAGCAGAGAATGTCCACGCCGGAAGAGAACGAGCTCATGCACCTCGATCATTCCGTGCCGATCTACGATGCTGTCGGCTGCAATGAGTGCGGCGGCGGTTATCGCGGACGTACTGCAATTCACGAGATCATCCACTGCTCCGGCGATATCTCCACGATGATCGCAAACGGTGCAAGCTCCGATGAGCTCGAGAGAACTGCCCGTGCAAACGGCACAAAGCTCCTGCGTGATAACGTTGCTGACCTCGTTCAGCAGGGCGTCACCACGATGGATGAGCTGATTCGTGTTACATACACGGTCTAATAGTAAAGAGAACGAAACGGAGGAATTACCATGCCCATTATTTCTGTGAATAAGATTCTGGACGATGTCCGTGCGCTCGGCTGTTCTGACCTTCATTTTACAGTCGGTATCAATCCGGTTGTCCGTCTGCACGGTCAGCTCCGCAAAATGAGCAGCTATCCGGAAATGACTGATGAAATGATCGCTGAAATCGTTGAGCAGATGACCAACGAGCAGCAGCGTAAGAAGGTAACCCAGCGCATCGACGTTGACTTTTCCTATGTCACGCGCGCAGGCTACCGTCACCGCTGCAACATCTTCTATCAGCGTGATCACCTCGCAGTCGCAATCCGTCTGCTCCGCAACGACATCCCGACGCTGGACGACCTGTTCATGCCGCCGATCATGTCTGAATTTGCAATGCGTCCGCGCGGCCTCGTGCTCATCACCGGCCCGACAGGTTCCGGTAAGTCCACCACGCTGGCAGGTATGATCGACTATGTCAACTGCAACAAGAGCGCACACGTCATCACCATCGAAGACCCGATCGAGTATGTTCACGAGCATAAGCGCTGCATGGTCAACCAGCGTGAGGTCGGCTCTGATGTGCCGAGCTTCGCAATGGCACTGAGAGCTGCCCTTCGTGAAGACCCGGACGTCATCCTTGTCGGTGAGATGCGTGACTTCGAGACCA
>CAMHUJ010000081.1 GCA_946188175.1 uncultured Ruminococcus sp. | reverse complement strand
CTTTCGTCTCAATTTCCGGCTTTTCCATTTTCAGCATAAATACCCTCCTGTTGTGCAATCAGTTGTTTGGACGGCTGGAAGCCGAAGGCTTAGCCAGCCGCTCGGTATCATCCCGAGATTACTTGGAGTACAACTCAACGATGAGGTGCGTTTGTGCTTCGTACTCGATATCGTCAGCAGAAGGCATACGGACGACGGTTGCGGAAAAATCGTCCTTCTTGGCTTCGAGCCAAAGCGGAACAACTCTGTCAGCAGTCGCCTCAACGGTGGCCTTGAACTTCTCGGAAGTTCTGTCCTTCTCGCACAGTGCGATCACATCGCCGACCTTGACACGGTAGGAAGGAATGTTGACCTTCTGACCGTTGACGGTGTAATGTGCATGTGCAACGAGCTGTCTTGCCTCACGTCTTGTCAGTGCAAGACCCATGCGGAAGACAACATTATCCAGTCTGGATTCGAGGCAGGTGATGAGGTTATCACCGGTCTTGCCTTCCATTTTGGATGCAAGCTCAAAGTAGTGTCTGAACTGCTTTTCGAGCATGCCGTAGATAAACTTCAGCTTCTGCTTCTCCTTGAGCTGGAGACCGTATTCAGAAACCTTCTTGCGGTTGTTTGCGTTCTTGAAGCGGTTAGATTCCTTCTTGGAAACGCCCATGACTCCGGGGCTGATTCCGAGGGTTCTGCACTTCTTCAGGATCGGTTCTTTCTGTACTGCCATATTCGTTCACCTCCAATAATTATACGCGTCTTCTCTTCGGAGGACGGCAGCCGTTGTGCGGGATCGGGGTAACGTCCTTAATCATACGAACCTCGAGGCCCACAGTCTGGAGCGCACGGATTGCTGCCTCTCTGCCGGAGCCGGGACCGTTGACATAAACTTCAACAGACTTGAGACCGTGCTCCATTGCTGCTCTTGCAGCAGTTTCTGCTGCCGACTGTGCAGCGAACGGCGTGGACTTCTTCGAGCCGCGGAAGCCGAGCTCACCGGCGGATGCCCAAGAAATCGCATTGCCCTGCGTATCAGTGATCGTCACGATGGTGTTGTTAAACGTGGACTGAATATGCACCGCGCCGTTTTCGATGTTCTTACGCTCTCTGCGGCGTCTGATCGTGGTTACCTTTTTCTTCTGCTGTGCCAAGATACAGTCCCTCCTTACTTCTTCTTGTTCGCAATGGTCTTTGCCGGACCCTTACGAGTTCTTGCATTGGTCTTTGTACGCTGTCCTCTGACGGGCAGACCCTTGCGGTGACGCACACCGCGGTAGCAGCCGATATCAACGAGACGCTTGATATCCATTGCGATCTGGCGGCGCTTATCGCCCTCCACCATGCAATGCTCGTCAATGTACGCACGAAGCGCTGCGACATCGGTTTCAGTAAGATCCTTCACTCTGGTATCCGGATTGATGCCGGTTTCCTTGAGGATCTTGGTTGCCGTCGTACGACCGATACCGAAGATATATGTCAAGCCGATTTCCACGCGCTTGTTCTTCGGGAGGTCAACACCAGCGATTCTAGCCATATTCCTAATTACACCTCCAAATGATCAGGGGTATCAGCCCTGACGCTGCTTATGCTTCGGGTTTTCACAAATGATCATGACTTTGCCCTTGCGCTTAATGACCTTGCACTTTTCGCAAATGGGCTTGACGGAAGGTCTGACTTTCATTGGAAATACCTCCTTCTCTTCGGCGTTCCGACGTTTACTTGGAACGCCAAGTGATTCTGCCCTTTGTCAGATCGTAGGGCGACATCTCGACTGTAACATGGTCACCGGGGACGATTCGGATATAGTTCGTTCTCAGCTTGCCGGAAATATGCGCAAGGATTACATGGCCGTTGCTCAGCTCAACCTTGAACATAGCATTCGGCAGGGCATCAATGACCACGCCCTCTACTTCAATTACATCCTGTTTCGACATCGTCGATGACCTCCTAGCGGATTTGATTTGGTTTGGAAAGCGGACGTTTCGCTTTTTCGTTCATGGGATTCAGGACTGCACGCAGCGCCTTGTCCGTAAGACCTTCTAAGGAAAGCGTCTGCTTTGTTGCCTGAACGTGTGCGGGATTTTTGCGCTTCGGATTCGAGAGCGTTCTGCGGTTCCCGTCCGCGAGCAGCAGCTCTGCACCGTCCAGCGCGGCAACGAGGAAGAATCTTCCGGCTTCTCTGCCTGCTTTTGCAAGCACGATCATTCCGGGCTGACAGATATTTCTCTGCATCGGCGTCACCGCTTTGTCAGAATCACAGGACCGTTTGCAGTAATGAGGATCATGTGCTCAAAGTGTGCCGACATACAGCCGTTGTCAGTCACAACGGTCCACTGGTTCGGCATCGTGTGCACTCCGTCACCCTGCATATTGATCATCGGTTCAATACAGAAGGTCATGCCCTCCACAAGGCGCATACCGTGTCCGGCTCTGCCGTGGTTGGGAATCTCGGGATCCTCGTGAACCTCTCTGCCGATGCCGTGGCCGCAGTAATTCTGTACGATACCGTAGCCTCTTGCGCGGCAGTATTCCTCAACGGTATGTGAGATATCACCCAGCCGCGCACCGACCTGAGCTGCTTCGATCGCCTTATAAAGCGAGGCGTTCGTATCTTCAAGGAGCTTCAGAACCTCGGGCTTTACGGTTCCGACAGGGAACGTAAAGCAAGTGTCGCTGTTCCAGCCCTTGTAGCAGGCGCCCAGATCAACGCTGACGATATCGCCTTCGTTGAGCCTCCGGCTTCCGGGGATGCCGTGGATCACTTCTTCATTGACCGATACACAGGCGCTTGCGGGGAACCCGTACAGCCCGAGGAAATTCGGGGTTGCGCCGTGTGAGGTGATTACCTGATGAACAATTTTGTCGATATCCTTTGTCGTCATGCCGGCATGCAGCTTCTGCTCAACGACGTTGAGCGCCTCGCCTGCGATCTTTCCGGCTTCGAGCATCTTTTCGATGTCAGATTTGCTTTTGATCGAAACCATAAAGCGCCTCAGCCTCAGCCGTTGATGCCGAGCGCATCGAAAACGAGCTTTGTGGTATCGGCAACCTCTTCCTGACCCTCAACGGTCACGAGCTTGCCGGTTTCCCAGTAATAATCCTTCAGCGGAGCGGTCTTTTCCTCATAGACCTCAAGTCTGGAAAGGACGGTCTCCGGTGCATCATCGGCACGCTGCACAGCCGCGCCGCCGCAGACATCGCAGATGCCCGGCTTCGTGGTCGGCTTGTACTCGATGTGATAGGAAGCACCGCATTTTTCGCAAACGCGTCTGCCGGACATTCTTGCGATGATCCGCTCATTTGCGACATGGATCTCGAGCACCTTGTCGATCTGGACGCCCATTTCGTCGAGCGCCTCAGCCTGTGCAACGGTACGCGGGAAACCGTCGAGAATGTAGCCGTTCTTCGCATCGGGCTCAGCGATGCGGTCCTTGAGGATACCGATGACGATATCATCCGAGACCAGCGCACCGCTGTCCATTGCAGCCTTCGCACGCAGGCCGAGCTCCGTGCCGTTCTTCACAGCCTCGCGGAGCATATTGCCGGTGGAAATCTGCGGAATGCCGAGCTTCGCGGAGATTGCCTCAGCCTGTGTGCCTTTGCCGGCACCGGGCGCACCCAAAAGAATGAGATTCATATAGCAGCCTCCTTGTAATGTTTTGAATTAACCGAGGAAGCCCTTATGATGACGCATCATCAGCTGGGATTCCAGTGTACGGACCGTCTCAATCGCAACGCTGACAACGATCAGGATCGAAGTACCGCCCATAGACGAAACGTCGATGTGGGTCAGGTTCAGGAAGATGATCGGGAAGACAGCAACGATGCCGAGGAAAACCGCACCGACCAGACCGATCTTGGAGAGAACTCTCTGGATGTAATCGGAGGTGGGCTTTCCGGGACGGATGCCGGGGATACCGCCGTTGGACTGGCGGAGGTTGTTTGCCATTTCAACCGGATTATACTGAATTGCTACATAGAAGTAGTTGAACAGGATGATCAGGATGAAATAGACAACAGCGTAAGAGTAGCTTCTGGTCGAGAAGAAGTTTACGAAACCAGCGTAGAACTTTTCCCAGCCGGATGCATTGGTCAGATCCTTGAGCGGCTCCTTGAAGATCGTAAACATCGACGGGAGCGACATAAAGCTCATTGCAAAGATGATCGGCATAACACCGGACATGCAGACCTTAATCGGAATGTGGGTGCTCTGACCGCCGTACTGCTTTCTGCCGACAACGCGCTTTGCGTACTGGACAGGAATGCGGCGCTCGGATTCGTTCATGAAGACGATACCGACGACCATTGCAGCAAAGATCAGGAGATAAACGAGGATCTTGACAAAGTTTTCGTTTGCGCCTTCCTTTGTCTTGATCAGTTCCCACATCTGACCGAGGTCAACCGGAATACGGGCGACGATACCTGCAAAGAGGATCATCGAAACGCCGTTGCCGATGCCTTTTTCATTGATGCGGTTGCCCATCCAGATGACAAGCGAGGAGCCTGCCATGAAGGAGAAGATGATCACGAACATTGCGAAGATGCCGTAACCGCCGGAAGCATACTTCACGGCTTTGACGCTGTCAGATTTCAGCGTCAGGTAATAAGCGACTGCCATGAACGCAGAAAGACCGAGCGCAACGAACGATGTGATCGTATTGAGCTTCTTTCTGCCGTCCTCGCCCTCCTGCTGGAGACGTTCCAGCGGCGGGAGTGCGTAGGTCAGAAGCTGAATGATGATGCTCGCATTGATATACGGCGTAACGCCGAGCGAGAACATGGTTGCCTTTGAGAGTGCGCCGCCGGAGAGAATATTGAGATATTCAAGGAAGTTTCCGTTGCTTGCCTTCTCCTCCATCCAGCTTTGGAGCACGCTGGTGTCAATAAACGGAACCGTGAGAACGGAACCCAGACGGAAAATCACGATGATGAGCAGAGTGAACAAAATCTTCTTTCGGATCTCGGGGATACCCCAAGCGGTCTTGAGCGTTTTGAACACTTTACATCACCTCAGCCTTCCCGCCTGCCTTTTCGATTTTTTCTGCTGCGGAAGCAGAGAACTTCGCTGCCTGAACGGTCAGCTTGACATTCAGCTCGCCGTTACCGAGGATCTTGACACCGCCGTTCTCGAGCTTGGTGACAAGGCCTGCAGCCTTCAGCAGCTCTTCGTTGACGACAGTACCCTCAACGAAACGGTTGAGATCGCCGACATTGACTGTAGCATAACGTGTAGCAAAAATGTTGTGGAAGCCGCGCTTCGGAATACGTCTTGCGAGGGGCATCTGGCCGCCTTCAAAGCCGATTCTGACGCCGCCGCCGGAACGTGCATTCTGACCCTTATGGCCCTTGCCTGCGGTCTTGCCGTTGCCGGAGCCGTGGCCTCTGCCGATGCGCTTAACCGGACGGTTGGAATCCGCTGCCGGTGTTAATTCATGAAGCTTCAATGGATTGCACCTCCCTGCCGCTTAAGCTTCGGTCACCTTTACGAGGTGGATAATTTTGTTGATCTTGCCCTGAGTCGCCGCATTATCGGGCTGTTCGGTGACATCGCCGATCTTACGGAGGCCAAGGGACTGAGCAGTTGCGATCTGATCCTGCTTTCTGCCGATCAGGCTCTTCACAAGCTCGATTTTCTTAGCCATTTGAGCTCACTCCTAACTCGATTATTTGCCGAAGATCTCGGCAGTTGTCTTGCCGCGCTTTGCAGCGACACACTTCGCGTCGGTGCACTCGCAGAGACCTGCGATTGTTGCACGGACAACGTTGCACGGGTTATTGGAACGCTGGCTCTTGGTACGGATATCCTGAATGCCGGCCATTTCGATGACCGCACGGACCGGACCGCCTGCGATCACACCGGTACCGGGAGCTGCCGGCATCATAAGGACGCGGCCTGCACCGAACTTACCGATGACCTCATGCGGGATGGTAGTACCGCGAAGGTTGATGCGAACGAGATTCTTCTTCGCATCCTCAATGCCCTTGCGGATCGCATCCGGAACTTCGCCGGACTTACCCAGACCGAAGCCGACAATGCCGTTTCCGTCGCCGACAACTACGAGTGCCGAGAACTTCATGATACGGCCGCCCTTAACGGTCTTGCTGACACGGTTAATGGAGACAACTCTCTCCATCAGCTCCATGTTTGTTGCATCAATCAGTGCCAATCAAAGTCCCTCCTTCATTAGAACTGCAGCCCATTTTCACGGGCACCGTCTGCAAGCTCCTGAACTCTGCCGTGATACAGATAACCACCACGGTCGAATACTACCTCAGTAATACCCTTGTCAGCAGCCTTCTTTGCGATTGCTGCACCGACAAGGCGTGCGCCTTCCTTATTGCCGCCGTTGCCCTCGAAGCCTTTATCCTGGCTCGATGCAGCTGCGAGCGTGACACCTGCGACATCATCAATGAGCTGTGCGTAGATGTGCTTTGTAGAGCGATAGACGCTCAGTCTCGGACGCTGGGCAGTACCGGAGATCTTTGCACGGACTCTGCGGTGTCTCTTGAGACGGGCTTTGTTGCTGTCAATTTTCTTTACCATAGCAATTCACCTTTCTCCTTACTTCTTGCCCTTACCGGCCTTACCTTCCTTGCGGATGATGTGCTCGCCCTCGTAGCGGATGCCCTTGCCCTTATAAGGCTCCGGCGGACGCTTCTCGCGGACTTCCGCAGCAAACTGACCGACCTTCTGCTTATCATAGCCGTTGATCACGATCGTATTTGCGTTCGGAACATCAATGGTAATGCCCTCGGTCTCCGGCATAACGACATCGTGCGAATAGCCGAGGTTCATGACAAGATTCTTGCCGTCCTTCTTTGCACGGTAGCCGACGCCTTCGATCTGCAGCGTTTTCTTGAAGCCCTCGTTCACACCGAAAATCATGTTTGCGATGAGCGTTCTGGTGAGACCGTGCAGAGCGCGGTTCTCTTTATTGTCGTTGGGGCGGGTAACAGTGACGTGACCGTCCTCAACCTTAACCTGCATAGCAGTATTTGCGCGATACGAATTCTCGCCCTTCGGTCCCTTCACGGTAACCAGATTGGTATCGTCAACCGTAACGGTGACACCGGCAGGAATCGCGATCGGCAGTCTTCCGATTCTGGACATGATGCGTTTCCTCCTTTAATTACCAAACGTAAGCGAGAACCTCGCCGCCGACATTCAGCTCTCTTGCCTTCTTGTCGGTCATAATTCCCTTAGAAGTAGAGACGATAACGATACCGAGACCCTTGCGAACCTTCGGCATATCCGCGCAGGAGCTGTAAATTCTCAGACCCGGCTT
>CAMHUJ010000080.1 GCA_946188175.1 uncultured Ruminococcus sp. | reverse complement strand
GGCACATTGTTTCAACTTCGTGCGAATAAATCATTATGAAAACTCCTTTCGGTTTTTAGGCAGTCCTTTCACTTACCTTCTTCCTATTATACAACTTTTCCGCCCGAAAATCAAGCCCTTTTCTCATAATTCTGGTCTCTGCACACTCCCCTCTTGATTTTTTTCAGCATTTCATATATAATAGTGAATATCACAGGGAAAGGACTGTTATTATGGAATATAATCATATTGCGAAGGCTGAAAAGTATTTTGCGGACGGCATGAACTGCGCACAGGCAGTGCTCGCTGCATTCTCCGATGTGACAGGCTTTGACGAGACAACCTCCATGCGCCTTGCATCATCCTTCGGCGGCGGCATGGGCAGGATGCGCGAGGTCTGCGGCACCTGCTCTGCGATGTTTATGGTCGCAGGTCTGCTCTACGGCTACGATGCAAACAGCGGCGATCCGGAGAAGAAGGAGCACTACGCCCGCATTCAGCAGCTTGCTGCCGAATTCAAGGCGGAACATGAGACAATTATCTGCCGCGAGCTGCTCAAAGGACTTGCCGTTACAAGTACGCCGGAGCCGGACAAGCGCACGGAGCAGTATTATAAGGTACGCCCGTGTATCCGGTTTGTGCATACCGCCGCGGAGATTCTTGACCGCTATCTGACGGAACATCCGGTACCGCACAGGGAGGATGCCGCATGTACGGAATAAAGGTACGTATCCGCTGCATTACCGATGAATCCTATCCCCGTTTTGCCGAAGCACTGCTGACCGATTTTGACGGCATGACGCATATTTTTCGCGATAAGCTGCCGGTCTTTACGGCGGATTGTGAGCCGATGATTCCAGGCGACGGCGTCATCCGTTGCTCCGTCATCCGTGAGACTGCGCAGTATGCAGAGGTGGATACAACGCTGCCGGATGATGTGGAATCTATCATGGGTGAGACCAGATTCCGCATTGCGCGCTGCGATCTCACGGAAAATGCCTGACCGGAAGGAGCAAATCATGGAAAAAGTCAGAAAGCATTTTATTTTTCAGGGATATGTGCAGGGTGTCGGTTTTCGTTACCGTGCATACCGCGCCGCGGAAAGCCGCGGTATTACGGGCTGGGTGCGCAACTGCTGGGACGGCTCCGTCGAAATGGAGGCGGAGGGCAATCCGCTTGATATCGAGGATATGCTCGTCGCACTCGAAAAGAATCAGTGGGCATCCATAGAGTCAATCCGCGAAAAAGAGATTCCGCTGAAAAACTCCAGCTCATTCAGTATTCGGGATTATTGAGAATGACGGAATCAATCCGGAGCGAATGATATGCTCTGTGAAAAAAACGTTCAGCCATAAACAAAGGAAAACAGCCCTGCGGTGAACAAAGCCGCAGGGCTGCGAATTTCATACTGTGTCAGCAGCATGAAGGAGGACCTTGAATTATCTGCCGTAGATCACATCGCCGAGCATCAGATCGCGCTCGAGTACGGCAGGTGTGGTGTCTGCGTTGATGCAGACGAGCTCAATGCCCATGATACGGGCGAAATCGCGGATCGTTTCATCCGAAATGTCGTAGGACAGCACGGTGTGATGTGCGCCGCCTGCGATAATCCAGCACTCAAGTCCGCGGAGGAAATCCGGTGCAGGCTTCCACATGGTGCGTGCGACCGGCAGATTCGGCATGGACTGGAACGGCTTTTCGCAGACGATATCCTGCACGATCAGGCGGAGTCTGCCGCCGGCGTCGATCATCGACAGCACCTTTGCGGCACCTGCCTTGCCCTCGAATACGATACGGGCAGGGTCTTCCTTGCCGCCGATGCCGAGCGGATGCACCTCGATGCGCGGACGCTCCGCTGCAATCGTCGGGCAGACCTCAAGCATATGCGAGCCGAGAATCAGCTCATGCGGATAATCGTAGGTGTAATCCTCCATGAAGGACGTGCAGCCGTCCGGATACATCGCCTTAACGATTGCGGTCAGACCGGCGGTCTTCCAGTCGCCCTCTGCGCCGAAGCCGTAGCCCTTTGCCATGAGGTGCTGTGTTGCCAGACCCGGCAGCTGCTTCATGCCGTAGAGGTCTTCAAATGTATTCGAGAATGCCTTTGCGCCGACACGAACCAGAATCCGCTCGATTGCGATTTCCTCGCGTGCCTGATAACGAATCGCATCCATATTGTCGGTCGCAATATCATACGCAGCCTCGTATTCCTTCACGAGCGCGTCGATCTCGGCATCCGTCACCTGATCCATTTCCTTGACAAGATCGCCGACAGCCCATGTATTGACCTGCCAGCCGAGCTTGATCTGCACTTCGACCTTATCGCCCTCGGTGACTGCGACCTCGCGCATGTTATCGCCGAAACGGACGATTTTCAGGTCCTTGCTGAACTGTACGCCGATTGCGGCGCGCTGCCAGTCAGCGATCTTTGCCTGTACCTGCGGATCCTTCCAGTAGCCTGCGACGATTGCTCTCGGCAGACGCATACGTGCGCCGATGAAGCCGTGCTCACGGTCACCGTGTGCAGACTGGTGCAGGTTCATGTAATCCATGTCGATCTCTTCATTCGGAATCGACTCGTTGAACTGCGTGTGGAAATGCAGCCACGGCTTTTGCAGCATGCCGAGACCGTTGATCCACATTTTCGACGGCGAGAATGTGTGGCAGAATGTAATAATGCCTGCACAATCCGCATCGTAATTTGCCTCTTTGACCAGCTCACGGATTTCCGCATTGGATTTTGCGGTCATTTTGTAAACGACCGGAAAAGGAACCTTCAGACCTGCTGCAATTTCCTTCGCATCCGCTTCGACGCGGCGCAGTGTCTCCTCACCGTACATAGCCTGTGAACCGGCAATAAACCAAAATTTCATTTTTATTCACCTCTGTATATTGCTCTTTAAGATGACTGCGAAACTGCTGCATGCTCTGCGGCAAGTCCCTCGCTGTATTGCTTCATGTAGGCTGCAAGCCCTTCGCTGTCTGTCTGCTTCGGGGAAACGGTCTGCTGCTGCTGATCCGCAAAGACACGGTTCTGCAAATAAGCACGCAGCGTTTCGCTCCGGTCGGATCTGTTCAGGTACGCGGCAAGCAGGGCAATACCCCATGCTCCGCCTTCTCCTGCCGACTGCATCAGCGTGACATCTGTACCGAGTACGGCGGCAAGCGTCGGCTGCGTGATGAGCGGCGTTTTGAAAAGACCGCCGTGTGCATAGATCCGGTCGAGCCCGACCGATTCCTCTGCAAGTATGTCCATACCGATCTTCAGCGTCGCCATGCAGGAATATACAAGGCTCCGCATCAGATTTTGAACCGTAAACTGTGAGTCCGGATCACGCATCAGCATCGGCTTGCCCGCCTGCAAATGCGTAATTTCCTCGCCCGAATAATAGTTGTAGCTGATGATGCCGCTGCAATCCGGATCGCCCTCTGCTGCAAGAGCGTAAAGCAGATCATAAAGCTGCGGCTTTGTCAGCTCCGCACCGGCAGCCTTCAGCAGACCGCCGAACATCTTTACCCATGCATCGAGATCACTCGAGCAGTTATTGCAGTGTACCATTGCGACCGGTGCGCCCTCCGGCGTCGTCACAATGTCGATCTCACGGTGCAGTGCTTTCAGATTGCGCTCCAATACCGCCATTGCAAAAATCGAAGTGCCTGCGGATACATTGCCCGTGCGGGGCGTGATGCTGTTCGTCGCTGCCATACCGGTCTGCGCATCACCTTCCGGCGCACAGAACGGCACACCTGCTGCAAATGTTCCGGTCGGATCGAGCAGCTTTGCGCCCGCCTCCGTCAGCGTACCGGCAATCTCACCGGCAGGAACAATCTCCGGCAGCAGATCAATAAGCTTCGCCTGCAATGCAGTTCCCTGCGTCATTGAATCAAACTTTGCACACATGCCTGCATCATAGGATTTCGTATCCGGATCAATCGGGAACATACCCGATGCATCACCGATGCCGAGCACCTTTTTGCCCGTCAGGAGCCAGTGTACGAAGCCTGCAAGCGTCGTAAAATGCCGGATGCTGCCGACATGAGCCTCCTTGTTCAGGATCGCCTGATACAGATGTGCAATGCTCCAGCGCTGCGGAATATTGAACGAAAATGCATTTGTCAGCTGTTCCGCGGCATCTTTTGTAATGGTATTGCGCCATGTGCGGAACGGAACCAGCAGATTCATCTCCGCATCAAACGCAAGATAGCCGTGCATCATCGCCGAAATACCGATGCTGCCTGCGGTTGTCAGCTTCACGCCGTACTGCTGCTCCATATTGCGCATCAGATCGGCGAAGCAGGACTGCAAGCCGTTGCGGATTTCCGCCTCGGAATACGTCCAGATTCCGTTTTCGAGCTGATTGCTCCAATCATGAACACCGGATGCAATCGGGGCAAAATCCGGACCGATCAGAACCGCCTTGATTCGCGTCGAACCAAATTCGATTCCCAGAATGCCGTTTGCTGTCTGTCCGCTGACAATCTGCTCCCTGACTTGCATGAAATCACCTCGTTTCAAATCATTTTTCAGATTTCATTTTTCAGCGCTGTGCGCTGGCATTTGCTTTCTTTCTGCGTGCAATGATGATACTCTGAACAACAAGGAACAGGCAGAGCATTGCAGCAATCGTGATACCGGTCCACCATGCCTGATCGAGACCGACCGAGGAAACAATCGTCTGAATCAGCGCGAGGGACATGACGCCGAACAGTGTGCCGATGATATTGCCGACACCGCCGGTCAGCATCGTTCCGCCGATGATCGAAGATGCAATGGCGTTCATTTCTGCGCCCATTGCGTGCGATGCGGAACCGGAACCGACATGCATAAAGTAGACAAATCCGCCGATGCCTGCGAGAATGCCGCAGAGCAGATGCGAAAGGAAGGTAATGCGCTTGACATTGATACCGAGCATCAGCGCGCTCTGGCGGTTGCCGCCGACTGCATAGAAGCTGCGTCCGGTCTTGCCCCACTTGAGGAAGACATACAGTGCAGCAACGATCAGCAGCGCGACTACGACGCCGATCTCCACATACGCATCGACATAAATGCCGTGCTTGTTGACCGAGCCGAGGAACGGTACGATAATACGTGCATCCTTCAGCTTGACGAACGCCTCATTCTGAACATTGAACGGGTTGGTATGAACGATTGTTGTCATACCGCGTGCAAAGAACATTCCGGCGAGCGTAACGATAAACGGCTGGATTTCCAGATAGGCAACCAGATAACCCTGCACGAGACCGAATGCCAGACCGATGCCGACAGAGATCAAAATTGCGCCGATGATATTGCCGCCGTGATAATCCAGATACACCGCGCAGCTCATGCTGACGAGCGCTGCGACACCGCCGACGGAAATATCAATGCCGCCTGTGATCATGACGAGCGTCATGCCGCAGGACATAATGATCAGTGCTGCATTCGCGTTCATGATATTGAACAGCGTCTGCGGCTTTAAGAAGCCCTTTTGCAGGAAGATAATCGCGCCCAGATACATCACAATGAACACGATAATCGTAATGGACATCAGCAGATTGGTGTCCGTCATTTTACGCAGTCTGCCGCCCAGACCGCCGCGATTTGAACCAGAATTCGACATGAAACATACCTCCTTCTGATCAAGCCGCCGCACTGCCTGCACGCAGTCTGCGGAACAGAGAAGAAATCTTCTCGCGGAAGACCGGTGCGCTCATGACGACCAGCAGGATAACAACGACTGCCTTGTATGCAGAGAGTGCATCCGACTGTACATCGAACTTATAGAGCGTCGTGGTCAGGAACTGAATGACGTATGCGCCGAGAATGGAAGCGCCCATATTGAACTTGCCGCCGCTCAGTGCATTGCCGCCGAGTGCAACCGCAAGAATCGCATCCATTTCGATATCCTTTGCGATCACGGAGTAGTTGATCGTAGACAGACGGCTGACCTTGATCAGACCGCAGACTGCGACGCAAAGTCCGAGCAGAATGTAAACCGCAAACTTGATCAGCTCCGGATTCAGACCGTTCAGACGGGAGGTCTTCTCGTTGATGCCGACCGCCTGAACATACAAGCCGAGGTTTGTAAATTTCAGAACCGCCCATGTCACCGCAAAACAGAGCAGTGCGATAAAGAACGGCGTCGGAATCGGAATACCCGGCAGATAACCGCCGTAATAGGTAAAGGATTTTTCGCTGATGATCGGCAGCTCGTTATTGTTGACCCATGCAGCAATGGAACGTCCTGCCGTAAAGAGAATCAGTGTCGCAACCATAGGCTGGATGCGGAAGAAGGCTACCAAAGCACCGTTGAACGCACCGGCAATCATCGCGCAGATGCAGCAGATGAAGAATGCGACAAAAACGGGAGTCTGAAGCGTCTCGGGACGGGCTTCCGTTCCGCAGAGCACTCTCAGCAGAACCGAGCCAGCAATCGCAATGCCGGCACCGACGGAAATATCCTGTCCGCCGGATGCTGCCGTAACCAGAGTCATACCGATCGCAAGAATCGCCAGCTCAGAGCCGTAGTCGATAATTGAGATCAGATAGCCGGAAAGAACCGGGTTGCCGTCGCTGTTGTAACCGAGCGTAATCTTGAAGAAAGAAGGATCCGCAATCAGGTTGAACACCGTCAGAAGCAGAAGCGCCGCAATCGGAATCAGCAGCTGATTGTGCAGCAATCCGGAAAGGAATGAAGGTTTCTTATTCGCTGTCATTCTTTCGCACCTCCTGCAATCGTATTCATAACAGTTGTCTGATTCAGCTGATCGCCTGTCAGCTCGCCGACGAGTTTGCGGTCACGCATGACCAGCAGTCTCGAACATGTGCGCAGCATCTCATCAGTTTCCGAGGAGATGAACGTCACGCTCATGCCCTCCGATGCGAGCTTGAGAACCAGCTTCTGGATATCAACCTTCGTACCGACGTCAATACCGCGCGTCGGTTCATCCAGAATCAGATATGTCGGCTCCGTCAGCAGCCAGCGTCCGAGAATGACCTTCTGCTGGTTGCCGCCGGACAGCGACTTGATCGGCGTATCAACCGATGCAGTCTTGATATCAAGCAGATCAATATATTTCTTCGCAAACCGTGTCGCCTTTGCCTTCGAGAACGGTTTGAAGAAGCCTGTCTTGACCTGTAATGCAAGGATGATATTATCCTTGACGGAAAGATCGCCGATAATGCCGTCGCGCTTGCGGTCCTCCGGCAGATAGGCGATGCCCTGCTTCATGGCTTCGAGCGGCTTTGTGATCCTGACCGGAATACCGTTGACCTTCACACTGCCGCTTGTGACCTTATCCGCACCGAAAATCGCACGGACAGATTCGCTTCTGCCCGAACCGAGCAGACCCGTAAAGCC
>CAMHUJ010000079.1 GCA_946188175.1 uncultured Ruminococcus sp. | reverse complement strand
TGGCGGAGAAAGAGGGATTTGAACCCTCGCGACCCTTTCGAGCCCTACTCCCTTAGCAGGGGAGCCCCTTCACCACTTGGGTATTTCTCCAGCATGGTGAATGCGATATCCGAAGATAATGTTGGCGGAGAGGGTGGGATTCGAACCCACGGTGCATTGCTGCATCACCAGTTTTCAAGACTGGCTCCTTAAACCGCTCGGACACCTCTCCTTTCGGATTCAGCTTTATTATTATAGCATAATTTTGCGCTTTTGTCAACCCCTAATGATAAAAAATTATCATCTTGTGTTTTTTCAGCAACTGTGTTATAATAGAAACAAAAACGGAGGTTCAAATGGCACCAAATGTAACGCGGATTGTCACGCTTTCCGGAACCCCTTGGTCAGAGTGGGTTCGCTTCTCGGAGACGCAGCTTTTCCATATCAACGAACCTGCGCAGGGGCTTTTTATCGCGGAGAGTCCCAATGTCATTGAACGCGCAATGAATGCAGGATATATGCCGGTATCGTTTCTGATTGATACTGCATTTTATACACCGCAGGTGCAGGCGCTGACGGAGCGGTATAATGATAAACCGATTTATCTTGCGGATGCATCCGTGCTGAATTCTGTAAAGGGGATGCATTTGACGCGCGGTGTCTTATGTGCGATGCAGCGCCGTGAAAGGCAGTATTCAGCGGAGATGCTCTCGGGGATGCATCGGATTGTGATTCTGGAAAACATTATGAATCCGACAAATCTCGGTGCGATCTTTCGTTCGGCTGCTGCACTCGGTATGGATGCCGTATTGCTGACAACCGGCTGTACTGATCCGCTGTATCGGCGTGCGGCGCGTGTCAGCATGGGAACGGTATTTCAGATTCCGTGGGCATATCTGCCGGATGCGCCGGATGCATCGGAAACGGTCCGGATGCTGCGCGGTTTCGGGTTCCAGACTGCTGCAATGGCACTGTGTGACGATTCTGTTTCGATTGACGACGCAGAGCTTCGGTCTGCGGAGCAGCTTGCGATTGTGCTCGGGACAGAGGGGGAGGGGCTTGCGCCGGAAACGATTGCAGCCTGTGACCGGACGGTTCGTATTCCGATGATGCACGGCGTGGATTCTCTGAATGTTGCCGCAGCAAGCGCGGTTGCGTTCTGGGAATTGCGAAAACGATAAACGGAGGATATCATGCAGAATATCAAAATCAGACAAATTGAAGATAAACAGAAAAAAATGCAGATCGTCCGGCAGGTGTTAGAGGCACTTCCGGAGTGGTTTGAAGTGGAATCCAGCAGGGAGGCGTATATTGCGGACAGTCCGGAGCGAATCACATTTGCGGCATTTGACGGCGCGGCACCTGTCGGGTTTCTCTGCCTGAAGGAGACCGGTGCTGCAACGGTAGAACTGGCTGTTATGGGTGTACTGAAGCCGTATCACAGAAACGGCGTCGGGCGGATGCTGTTTGCGTCGGCAAAAGAATGCGCTGTCAATGCCGGATATGCGTTTATGCAGGTTAAGACCGTGAAAATGGGTATGTATCCGGATTATGATGCGACGAACCGGTTTTATCTTGCCTGCGGATTTCAGGAATTCGAGGTTCTGCCGCTCTGGGATGAAGCGAATCCCTGTCAGGTTTATGTGATGGCTTTGAAATAACAAGATCCCGAAAGCAGTGAATTGCTTTCGGGATTTGCTTTAATTTTTGATGACCGGAATCCAAAGCTCGCAGAATACGCCGTCCCTGTTCTGCTCGGGGTAGAATTCATAGTCGGTTTCGTCTGCTGCTTCATAGCCCATCTTCCACAGTTAATTTGATTGCAAGGGGATTGAACAGGACGAGCTTTGCAGCACCTGCTCTGGCATGGCTCGGCGCGATGCCGTGGAATCTTGTGAATGCCTTGGTGAAGCTCTCGGGCGTATCAAAGCCGTATTTCAGCGCGATGTCTGTGATTTTCGCATCCGTTTCCGCGATCTCTCTGCCGGCTAAGGATAATCTGCGGCTGCGGATATAGGCATTCGCCGTCATTCCGGTCAGAAAGCTGAATGCCCTGTGAAACTCATAGCCTGAAATATGTATTTGCTTTGCGGCATCTTCATAGTTGATGTCTTCCAGCAGATGTGCTTCGATATAGCTGATTGCCTGCTGCATTGCTGCGATCCATTCCATATGTTTTCCCTCCTGCTGTATCTATCATAGCAGATTTTGAATTGATTTGCATTTCCGCGTTTGCGCAGAATTGTCAGGCGGCTTATATGCATTATAAAACAGATACGAAGATTTGTCAACAAAAAACGCCACAGTGTTCATGAAACACTATGGCGCTTTTTATGTATTGATTTGCGGGATTGGCTGACTCGGAATTATGCCTTATCAACAGAACCGAACAGGCGCATCTTCTCCTCAACCTTTGCGCAGATTGCATCGAAGCCCGGAGCGAGCAGCTTACGGGGATCGAAGCCCTTGCCCTGCTTATCCTTGCCTGCCTCGACATAGCCGCGGGTTGCCTCAGCAAAGACGAGCTGGCACTCGGTGTTGACGTTGATCTTTGCAACGCCGAGGGAGATTGCCTTCTTGATCTGATCGTCCGGAATACCGGTACCGCCGTGCAGAACGAGCGGCATATCAACAACGGTCTTCTTGATATCTGCGAGGGTATCGAAGCTCAGACCCTCCCAGTTTGCAGGATATACACCGTGGATATTGCCGATGCCTGCTGCCAGAAAATCAACGCCGAGATCTGCGATCTGCTTGCACTCCTGCGGATCAGCACATTCGCCCTTGCCGATGACGCCGTCCTCTTCGCCGCCGATTGCACCGACTTCTGCCTCAATGGAGAGACCGAGCTGATGTGCAACGTGAACGAGCTCCGTGGTCTTTTCTACGTTCTCGTTGATCGGGAAGTGAGAGCCGTCGAACATGATCGAGGTGAAGCCTGCCTTGATGCACTTGTAGCAGCCGTCATAGGTGCCGTGATCGAGGTGCAGAGCAACCGGAACGGTGATGCCGAGGGATTTGTCCATTGCCTTGACCATTGCGGTAACGGTCTCGAAGCCGCACATATACTTGCCTGCGCCCTCAGAAACACCGAGGATGACAGGGGAGTTCAGCTTCTGCGCCGTGAGCAGAATTGCCTTTGTCCATTCGAGGTTGTTGATGTTGAACTGACCGACCGCGTACTTGCCGTCTCTTGCCTTGTTCAGCATGTCTTTTGCAGATACCAGCATTGTTAATTCCTCCTATGATACAATTATGCCGGAAGCACCGGCTAATTCCGGATAAAACATACTTCCGTACATTTCACCACTCCATATTATACACGATTTTTCCGAAAAAAGCAAGGGGCTGAATGCAGAAATCTCGGAGAACGTGCAGAATCCGCTGACTGTGATAAAAGTTTTGTATATCTTACTGTATAAATCCGGCAGACTGTCCCATACTGCGTTCAGAAATCTTAAATTTACGGGGGAGATACGAATGAAACAGATCATCAAACTGCTTTTGATTCTGCTGCTTGCGGCAGCTGCGGCGAATATCGGACAGACAGCGGAAACACTTTCGCAGATTGAGCACAGTGTCATCCGGCTGCATATTCTGGCAGACAGTGACGAGACGGATGCACAGACGAAGAAGCTGCTTGTCCGCGATGAAATCCTGAAGCATGCGGCGGAATGGATTCCGGATGATGCAGATTTCGATGCGGGATGTGATGCGCTCCGGACGCATCTTTCAGAGATTCGGCAGACAGCCGCGGATACACTGCGGAAAATCGGCTCGCAGGATACGGTTCATGTTGCATTTGAGAAAACCGTGTTCCCCGAGCGGACATACGGCAATGTCACTTTGCCTGCGGGCGAGTATCAGGCGCTGCGGATTGAGATCGGCAGTGGCAAAGGGCAGAACTGGTGGTGCGTGATGTATCCGGCAATGTGTATACCGGCAGCGTCGGAAGCAGCGGCGGAGGATGTGCTTGATGATGAAGCATACGATATGGCGCTGCATCCGGAGCAGTATGAAATCCGCCTGAAATGCGTTGATACGGCGCGCGCGGTGCTGCACTGGCTGCAAATTCCCTCTGAACAGGCGGAAGCCGCCCCTTCCGAAGAAGAGACGGCTCCGCAGGCAGTTTTTCTGAATCGCATCAGCAGCCGCAGCCGTTGTTGCAGCCGCAGCCGTTATTGCCGCAGCTGTTGCCGCAGCAGTTCGAGAACAGCAGAATCAGAATGATAATCCACCACATGTTGTTGCAATCGTTACCGCACATAATCAGCACTCCTTATCATTAGAATGTAGTCGGGGCACCGCGTCCGGAGCACGGTGCGTGAGCAGAAGCGTTTTCCGCGCTTCCTAGTCTCATGATATGCAGCGGCAGGGAAAGTGTGACAGCGCGGCTGTGGGTATCGGCAGCCGTATCTGCATATAGTATAGCAAATGAAACCGGAGGGATTTGACTTGCAGAAGGATGCATATACAAAAAAAGCGCGGCAGATCATCGCGCATGCCAGATCGCAGGCGGAGTCGCTCGGACACAGCTTTATCGGTACGGAGCATCTGATTCTTGCGATGCTTGCCGACGGAAGCAATGTCGGGGCGGCGATTCTGCGGACGCACCGTGTACCGCTCCAGCGGTTTCAGCAGGCGGTTCTTGAGGAGATCGGGCGTGCTTCGCCGGTGCATCTGAATGAGGATGCGTCTACGCCTGCATTCCGGCGAGTGCTTCGCAGTGCAGAACAGATGTGTCCGAAGCATCCGGAGAACGGCGCGGCGGTCAGCTCGGAATCGCTGCTGTATGCGGTTTTGCAGGATGAGCACTGCGGTGCATCGTCCATACTGCGCAGCATGGGGATTCCGCTGCATCTGCTGCGGAATGCCTGTTGTCTGGATACGCAGCTTTCGGCAGACACGAAGGATGCATTTCCGCAGTTTGACCGGAAGGAATGTCCCGTGCTCGCACAGTATGCGCGGAATCTGACCGATCCGATTACCGCAGAGCAGTTTGATCCGCTGATCGGCAGGGAGGAGGAAATGCAGCAGATCATGCAGATTCTGCTGCGCCGCACGAAGAATAATCCTGTGCTGATCGGGCAGGCAGGCGTCGGAAAAACAGCAATCGTAGAAGGGATTGCACAGCGTATCCTGCACGGGGATGTGCCGCAGAGCATGCGCAGCCGCGTGATACTTTCACTTGATCTGACGGCGCTGCTTGCCGGTGCGAAATACCGCGGCGATTTCGAGGAGCGTCTGCGTGCATGTATCGAGGAGACCGTGCAGAATCCGGAGATCATGCTTTTTATTGATGAGCTGCATATGATTACGGGAACAGGCGCCGCGGAGGGTGCGATTGATGCAGCTAATATTCTGAAACCGAGGCTTGCAAGAGGAGAGCTGCAAATTATCGGCGCGACGACAGGGGAGGAATACCGGAAGCAGATTGCGAAGGATGCAGCGCTTGCAAGGCGATTTCAGCCGGTACGCATTGCCGAGCCGACTGCCGATGCTGCGGCGGAGATGCTGCGCGGTCTGAGCCGCCGGTATGAGCGCTTTCACCGTGTGGAAATTGAACCGGAGGCAATCGGTGCAGCGGTGCAGTATTCGCAGCGTTATCTGCATGACCGTGCACTGCCGGATAAGGCGCTTGACCTGCTGGATGAAGCCTGTGCGGCAAAGCGGCTGCAATGGAGCAAAGCATCCGACCCTGAACAGTATCCGGCAATCGGGCAGGGCGATATTGCGCATATGGTTGCCGTGAAAACAGGCATTCCCGCGGAAACACTGACGGAATCCGAATCGGAGCGGCTGCTGCATCTGGAGGAAACACTGCGCCGCAGGATCATCGGGCAGGATGCGGCTGTGACGGCGGTATCGCAGGCAATCCGGCGCAATCGTTCCGGACTGCGGAAAACAGGACGTCCGGTCGGGGCATTTCTGTTTCTCGGTGCGACGGGCATCGGCAAGACTGCGCTTGCTAAATGCATCGCGGAGGAGCTGTATGCAGGCAGTCTCATTTGCATGGATATGAGCGAATATATGGAGAAGCATACTGCAGCGCGTCTGATCGGTGCGCCGCCGGGATATGTCGGCTATGATGAGGGGACGACGCTCGTCGAAAAGGTGCGCAGAGCGCCGTACAGCCTGATTCTGTTCGATGAAATGGAAAAGGCACATCCGGATGTATTGTCGCTGCTACTGCAAATACTTGAGGACGGTACACTGACTGACAGCAGCGGGAACCATGCGGATTTTTCGGAGACAATGGTCATTCTGACCTCGAATCTCGGCGCGGAGACATTGCAGCAGGGTGTGATCGGTTTCGGCGATGCAGCGGATACCGCGCGTCAGCAGGAGGCTGCGCTTCGGTCAATCCTGAAAAAGAACATGAAGCCGGAGCTGCTGCACCGCCTTGATGCAGCGATCATCTTCCGCAGGCTTTCGGATGCAGATTTGCTGCAAATCACACAGATGCAGCTGCATGATCTGGCGGACCGTGCGGCTGCATGCGGTGCACAGCTCACATGGACGTCCGAGGCGGAGCAGCTTCTGATCGCAGCTGCAGATACCGAGCACGGCGGTGCAAGGGCGATCCGGACAGCGCTGACACAGCAGGCAGAGCCGCTGCTTGCAGACAGTCTGCTCCGGTCGGGCAAGGGGGCGCATTGCCTATGTGTGCAGAACGGCGTCTTGAAAATTGAGCAGACGATTCCTGCATCCATTTGATGCAAACAGGACAGGCGGCGCTGCATATAATCCCGTGAGGTGATATGATGCTTTCGCTGTTATCGGGATTGTTCGGACAAATGACATTTTTGCTGCTGCATGTGGATCATGCGGCGGCATTTCCGCCTGCACTGTCACGCGCAGAGGAACAGGCGCTGCTGGAGCAGCTTGCGGAAGGCTCGGAGGATGCGCGGCAGAAGCTGATTACGCATAATCTGCGGCTGGTTGCGCATCTGACCAAGAAGTTTTATTCGCCGGACCGTGAACAGGAGGAACTCATTTCAATCGGGACGCTCGGTCTGATCAAGGCAGTATCGACGTTTAAGCCGGAGAAGGGCGCGCGCTTTGCGACCTATGCGAGCCGCTGCATTGAGAATGAAATCCTGATGTTTTACCGCGCAAAAAAGAAGACCGCCGGAGAAGTGTTCTTCGACGATCCTCTGGAATTTGATAAGGACGGCAATGCGCTGACGCTGCTCGATATCATGCCGGACAGCACCGATCTTGAGGAGCAGGTTGCGCAGTCGATACAGGAAAAGCAGCTCTATCATTATCTGCATACGAAGCTGAATTCCCGTGAATGGACGGTTATCGTCCGGCGATACGGTCTGTTCGGGTATCCGGCACAGACACAGCGCGAAGT
>CAMHUJ010000078.1 GCA_946188175.1 uncultured Ruminococcus sp. | reverse complement strand
ATCTGCGCAAAACGGAAGATGTGACTTGCAATTCCGGCGGATTTGTATTATAATGGTAAGGAATCATTTACATACAAAAAGAAAACCGCCCTGCACGGACGGTTCCCACATGAAAAATAGAGAGGGTTTTCTCCTGCACCGGATGAGAGGGTGTCGGTTCAGGATTGAAATGTTTAATCAGATTATAGCATATCTTGTTGTAAAAAGCAAGAGAATCGAAACAGAATCTACGAATCCTCTATATACTGTAGATTAAAATTGTGCAATACGCTGAATTGGTTACAGCGTGTAAGGAATTCAGACCGCCGGAACGTATCAGTATATGAAAGCAACTTTCAGGGAAGCGGGTGCTTCCGGCAGAACGGAGAAGACATATGGAACAGGATGCGCAAGTCTACCGCCGGTTTCTCGACGGGGATCAGACCGCATTCGCTGAGATCATTGAGGCATACCGCGATCCGGTGACCTTTTTTATCCAGCGCTATGTGCATGATATCTGCGCCGCAGAGGATATTGCGGCGGATGTATTCATGCAGCTTGTGGTCAGTCCGCATAAATTCAACTTCAAATCATCGCTGAAGACATATCTGTTTGTTATGGCGCGCAGCCGTGCGCTGGATTATCTGCGCAAACAAAAGCGGCATCCTTCGGTTTCGATTGACGATGAGACCGCAGAGCAGCTTGCCGATACACAGGACCTTGAGGAGCATGTGCTCCGGAATGAGGAATCGCGGCGGCTGCATGAAGCGATTGCGCAGCTGCCGGAGCCGCAGCAGATCGCCGTGCATCTGGTATACTTCGAGGAATATTCCTATGAGGATGCCGCGCGGATCATGAAGAAAACACGCAAGCAGATCGACAATCTGCTCTATCGGGCGAAGCAGGCGCTCCGAAGCCTGCTCGGAGAAAGGGGGGAGCACGCTTTATGAGAATGACGAATGAGGAATTTCAGGCTGAGGTTTTCCGCCGGAGTCAGGCTTATCTCGCGGAACGCAGACGCAGCCGCAGGCGGCTCTTTACCGGTGCGGCGGCATTTGCAGGATGCTTTGTCATTGCTGTGGGTGCACTGGCACTGCGCAGTTCGCGCAACAACATGCAATCGGCAGATTGCGACACGCTCTTTGCGCCGCATATAAACGGTATTTTCTCCACGAAGGATGCAGCTTCCTGTGCAGAGGCAGCTGATAATTGTCCGGAAGCGGAGGCAGAGGCTTCCGAAGCGTACTGCGAGGAGAACGAAGTCTCCTCGGCCAAGAAAAAGAACGAACAGTATTCCTATCATCCGAGCGATGCAAAGGACCCGCTTCAGAATACCGATACGACGGCGGGATTGTCGCTTGCGCAGGATGATGACAATAAGAAAAATGACGCACCGGATTCCGCGGCGGAATCCTACGGGGCGCAGGAGCCGGTTCCGGCAGAGCAGTATTTCGCGGCACTCGGCATCAATCCGCCGCCCGAAATGCTCGGCGGCTATAAGCTGCACTGGAATCCGACCGAAAGCCGTGTGCTCGATCAGCGCAATCTGTTCACGTATATTGACGAGACCGGCACGGGTGCGCTGGTGCTCTCTCTGGAGCCGGAGCAGGATGATTCGCTCGGGGAGAATATCCTGATGCATCATTCCGATGAAGGCGCAAAGGCGGAATTTACGCTCGGCAATGCGCGCGTTGTACTCGAGGGCAAATCCATGGCGCTTCAGGATACGGATACGCTCGCCGCGCTTGTCAGGGAGTTGCAGGAGGCGCTTCGGACGCAGTAATCAGGGGGAGATAACCATGAAAAAATACAAAGCATTGTTCGTATTATCTGCGCTGCTTCTGGCAGGCTGCGGCGAAAAGCAGATATCCCGCGTCGATCATATGCCGCCGGAGAGCAGCACTGTGCCGGGCGAGACCGCAGACCTTACGCCGACCGAAGCACCGGAGGCGCCGCAGGTCGAGGGCATTACGGCGAAAACAGAGCAGGAATGCTATCCGCCGGATGTGGATACGATCCGGCTGCATATTACAAATGACCGCGATACGGATTATATTCTGCCGGAGCAGTTTACAATGCTGTATATCTTTCCGCTGGAGTTGGGCTATGAAACCGTTTCCGTCCCCTATAAGGAAGGCGGAGATTCCTTTATTGATCTGGCGCAGGAGCTTCCGGCACACGGCGAGACCGATGTCACGCTGGATATCGCCGGACATTACGATCTGCCGCTCGAGGACGGATACAGCGGCTTCTTCCGGATCTATCTCGGCGAGATCACGGCGGATTTCCGGATTTCCGCAGACAGTTCGCAGCCGGAGCAGATACCGCAGCAGGAGATCATTCTCGATACGGATATGGAATCCTATTCTGCCGGTGCAAAGGAGATCACCGTGCGGCTGATCAATGCGAGTGCTTCGGATTTCACATTCACGAATGCGGATTTCGGCATCGAGTGTTTCAGCGACGGCGTTGTCAGCATGACGCGGTTTTCTCCGGACAGCCCTGCCGCACAGAAGGGCATGACGCTCGCATCCGAGGACTGTGAGATGTGGACGCTGCCCGTTTCGGGATTCGGCGGACTGACCTTGCAGCCGGGCGAATACGCCGTTTATCTGAACGGAAATGAAGCACATTTTACTGTAACAGAATAACCCGAATCTATGACAGAGAGGTGCGTATTATGAAACGGAGACTGGCTGCAATTCTGCTTGCGGCAATGCTCTGCGGCACACTGACCGGCTGCGGTGCAGATGCTGGACATGTTTCATCGGTATCCCGTGTCTCCGGCAAGGAACCGGATGAAGCATTCTGCGCTTCGCAGACGGCGTTTGCGCTGCGGCTGATGCAGGAGACCGTAAAGAATGACGAAGGCTCCAATCTGCTGATTTCGCCCTATTCCGTGATGCAGGCGCTCGGCATGACCGCAAACGGTGCTGCGGGCAATACGCGCACCGAAATGGAAACGGCGCTTGGCGGTATTCCGGCGGAGCAGCTGAATGCTTATCTGAAATATCAGCGCGAGACAATGCCGGCACACCGGAGCAGCAAAATAAAAAACGCGAACAGCCTCTGGCTGCGCGACCAAGGCAGCAATATTCATTTTCTGGATTCGTTTCTGAATCTGACCCGGAATTGTTATGATGCAAAAATCAAAGCTTCACCCATGGATCAGTCCACCGTCAGAGAAATCAACCGGTGGTGCTGCAATCAGACGGATAACATGATTCCGGAGATGATTTCGGGTGAGATTCCGGCGACATCCGTCATGCTTCTTGTCAATGCGGTCTGCTTCAACGGAAAGTGGGCGGAAAAATATGAGGACGATCCGGAACCGGGCGTGTTTACCGCATATAACGGCAGGAAGCAGCTGGCGCAGATGATGTTTTCGGAGGAAAATCAGTATCTCAAATGCAGCGGCGCCTCCGGCTTCCTGAAACCGTATAAGGGCGGAGATTATGTATTCGCAGCGATTCTGCCGAATGCGAACAGGACGCCAGCGGAATGGCTTTCCGGTCTGGAGCCGAAGGAGCTCCGCACGATGCTGACGCAGGCTGAGCCGTGCGATCTATACGTGGGGATGCCGGAGTTCAGTTATGATTACAATACAGAGCTGACACCGGTGCTTCAGACACTTGGAATGCGGGATGCATTCTCAAAGGAGCAGGCGGATTTCTCCGGAATCGCTGAGACAAGCGAAGAAAACAAGCTGTATATCAGCGGCGTAAAACATAAAACACATATAGAGGTTGATACAAAAGGAACAAGAGCTGCGGCTGTCGTAGAAGTGGATATGGCAATGTACGTCTCCGTGACGGAACCGTTTATTCTGAACCGCCCGTTCGTCTATATGATCGTTGAAACACAGACCATGATACCTGTTTTTATCGGAATACTGAACGAAATACCTGATGCATGATAAGGAGGGCAATTATATGAAACATATGAGAAGCATGACAGCGGCGCTTGCAGCCGTTCTGCTCTGCGGATGCCTGACCGGATGCGGCGCAGGCATGACGCAGCAGGCGAAAAATATGACGGCGCATATGAAGCCGCAGCTTGCATCCGGTATGACGCCGGACGAAACCTTTGAAAAGGCGCAGACCGCCTTTGCGCTGCATCTGATGCAGGAGGCAGTCAAAATGCAGCCGGAGGAGAATCTGCTGCTTTCGCCCTATTCCCTCATGCAGGTGCTCGCCATGAGCGCGAACGGTGCGGCGGGCGAGACCCTTGCAGAGCTGGAGCAGGCACTCGGCGGCATCCCTGCCGAAACACTCAGCAGCTATCTCTTCGGGCAGCGGACATCGCTTCCTGTCGGTGCGGGCAATCAGTTCCAGACGGTCAATTCGGTTTGGGTGCGCGATGATGAGAGGCGCATTGTGCTCCGCGATGCATTCGTGCAGAAAACGGTCGATTATTTCAGCGCGGATATTTACCGCGCACCGTTTGATGAATCCACGCGCAGCGATATCAACAACTGGTGCAGCAAACAGACGAAAGGCGTGATCCCTGAGATCCTCTCTGATCCGATTGATCCGGATGCCGTGCTGTATCTGATCAATGCGGTGAACTTCGATGCGAAGTGGGAGGAGAAATATGAGGATGGTCCGGCTAAGGCGATGTTTCATTCGCTGAGCGGTGCGCTGCCGGATGTGCAGATGATGTGCTCCGAGGAATCAACCTATCTGAAAGGCATAAATGCTGAAGGCTTTATGAAGCCCTACATAGGCGGAATCTATGCATTTGTCGGCATTCTTCCGGATTACGACATGACACCGGAGGAATATCTCGCGCAGACCGATGCCGACGAGTTGTACCGGATGCTGCAAAATGCACGGCATTGTCCTGTATTCGCAGGAATACCGGAATTTACCTGTGACTGGGGCTCCGAGCTGAAACCGGTATTGCAGAATATGGGCATCCGGACGGCGTTTCAGGATACTGCCGATTTCAGCGGCATGAATGCGGTCGATAATCCGATTGCAATCAGCAAGGTGCTGCAAAAGACGCATATCGAGGTCGATGTCAACGGTACGAAAGCGCAGGCGATCACACTGTCGGAAGAACAGGATTCCGGTGCGGAGGAAGAACCGGAATACAGGGTCATTCTCAACCGTCCGTTTCTCTATATGATTGTGGAAACGGATACCATGCTGCCGGTCTTTGCCGGTGTGATGAACGAATTTGCATCATAATCCGAAGGAGCCAGATTCATGAAACGATACTTTCTGACCGCCGCCCTCTGCGCGGCAATGCTGCTGACATCCTGCGGCAGTTCCTACGGCGGAACCGAGCTGACAAAGCATGTCAAGCCGCAGCAGATTGCTGTGCTGGACGGTACGGCGGAATTTTCCGATGCGCAAATGCAGTTTGCGGTTTCGCTGCTGCATCAGGCAGCCGATTCTGATGAGGGGAATCGGCTGCTTTCGCCGTATCTTGCAGCGGAGGCATGGCTGACTGCGGCAGGCGGTTCGGCGGCAGAGCCCCCCGCGGAGCTGTTCGGCGGTATGGATGCCGGTCAGCTGAACGGATATTTTGCCGGCTGGCGCGCGTCGCAGAACGGTCTGACCGAAGCGCAGGCACTCTGGGTTGCGCCCGGTACCGACATGCAGAAGGATGCCTTGGGGCTGTATCTCGGGCTCAGCAATACCCGCATTTTTGCGGCCGAACGCACGGCTGATATGCTCAACAAGTGGCTCAGCGATGCGACCGGCGGTGTGATGCAGCAGATCAGTGTGCCGGAAAACAGTGCGGCGGCGCTGGTCAGTGCCGCGTCATTTGATGTGAAATGGAACAGCAGCTATCATAACAATGAGGTGCGGAATGCGCTGTTCTACTGCGCGGACGGCAGGCAGAAATCCGTGCCGTTTCTCTGCAAGGATGATGATACCGGCGTCTATATTGACGATGATGCCGTTACGGGTCTGCGCCGGAACTGCGCCGACCGGAAATATGCATTTCTTGCGCTGATGCCGAAATCCGGAACAGTAAGCGAGCTGCTCAAAAGTCTGACGCCGGAGCAGCTGACATCGTATATCCGCAGCGGCAGCGAGATCACGCTCCGCACGACGATTCCGTGCGCGAAGATTACGGATACGGAGAATATTGCGGAACTGCTGCCGGATGCCGGAATCGGGCAGATGATTCAGCAGGTGCAGGTCGTCATAGACCGCGGTACGGAGGAATCGAGCTTTAAGCTGCAAATGAATGATTCTGCCGCAAAGTCTGACGTACAGGTGGCGTTCAATCATCCGTTTGTATTTTTCGTGCTGGACCGGCAGTACGGTCTGCCGCTGATCGCCGGTACGGTCAATGAACTGCCTGTCTCGTGAGGAGGGGAATCGGATGAAACGAACTGCATGGACGGCGGCGATGCTGGCAGCGCTTCTGCTGACGGGCTGCGGTGCATCGTCCTCGGAGACGGCGCAGACTGCAAAGCCGGAGTCCGCTGCCGAAATCACAGAACTGAGCGATACGCCTGCTGCACCGGATGCGGGCTTTCTCGTGCGGGAATACGGCTTTTCGCTGGAACTGCTCCGCACGGTGCTGCAATCAAAATTCGGTGAAAATGTGATGCTCTCGCCCTATTCCGTGATGCAGGCGCTCGGCATGACCGCGAACGGCGCTGCCGGTCAGACGCGCACGGAAATGGAGAATCTGCTGATCGGCGGCGGACGCACGGCAGATGATCTGAACAAAGCGCTCTGCGGCTGGCGTACCGGACGTCCGGATGAGGAAGGCTCCTGCACGCTGCATACGGCAAACGGCATCTGGATCAACGGCACAGAGCAGGATATCAAGGAATCGTTTTTGCAGCAGAATCATGCATATTATGATGCCGGTGTGCACGGTATGCCGTTTGATGATGCCGCGCTCCGGTCAATTAACGGGTTTGTCAAAAAGGAAACGGACTGCATGATTCCGAAGCTGCTCGAACGGCTCGATCCTGCCGCACAGCTTGTGCTGGTCAATGCGGTTTCGTTTGACGCAGCATGGGCGGCGCCGTATGACAAATCACAGATCAAGGACGGCAGTTTTACCAATGCCGACGGCAGCAAGGCGACGGTCCCGATGATGACCGGCAATGAGTTTGATTATCTCGAGCAGGACGGCGCAGTCGGTTTTCTGCGGTATTATGACGGGCAGTATGCCTTTGCCGGTATCCTGCCGCCGGAAAACATCTCCGTGCAGGCGTGGCTCGATGCGCAGACGCCGGAATCGCTTTGCTCGATGATCGCCGGACGCACAGCCGTGCCCGTTGCAGCGACCTTGCCGCAGTTCAGCACGGATACCGAAGCGCAGCTGGAAACAATCCTGCCGGAAATGGGAATGCCGACGGCGTTTTCCGATGCGGCGGATTTCTC
>CAMHUJ010000077.1 GCA_946188175.1 uncultured Ruminococcus sp. | reverse complement strand
GCCGTCATGAACCAGAACACAGAGAAAAACCATGTAGATAAAGAACAGCGCTGCGAACACGGCTGCGATGAATTTCAGGTATTCCCGCAGCCCTTCGCGTCCGCGGAACAGATATCGGGAAAAATCACGCATGATTATTCCTCCCCTCCGGTCAGGGCGATGAGAAGCTGCTGCATCGAAGGCTGCGAGACCGTCAGTCCCGCCGGAACCGCGTCCGGTTCGCCCTTGACGCACGCGGAACAGAGCGTGCCGACCGCCGTCCGGCTGAGCACCTCTTTTCCGGTGAGATAGGCTTCCACATCCTCCGCCTTGCCGTCCACCGTATATGCGAGGTGCCGCAGCTCGTCGCTGTCGGTATCGGCGATCAGGCTGCCGCTGCGCAGGATAAAGCAGTGCTCGAACAGTCCGGCGCATTCGTCGATCAGATGCGTCGAGATCACAAATGCCGCGCCGGTCTCCTCAAAGCGCTCGAGAATCAGCTGATAGAGCAGCTCGCGGTGATTGGCGTCCAGACCGAGCGTCGGCTCATCGAGAAAGAGAAATTCTGCGCCGCTCGACATCGCAAAAATCACCTTTGCGATTGTACGGTAGCCGGTCGAGAGCTGCGAAAGCCGCTTGACCGGATCGAGCCTGAAGCGTTCGCAGAGCTTTTTTGCATAATCCGCATCCGTTTTCGGATAGAACATCCGCATCGACCAGATGACATCGCGCACGCGCATATAATTCGGCAGCAGGTCCTCTGCGCCCATGCAGTAGACCGATTTCAGCGCCTCATCGTTTTCGCAGAGCGGCTTGCCGTTCAGCTCGACCGTGCCGCGGCTCGCAAAAATGCGGTTGCCGATGATATTGCAGAGGGTCGTTTTTCCGGCGCCGTTTCTGCCGAGCAGTCCGTAGATTCTGCCGGATTCGATCGTCAGATTCACGCTGCTGAGCGCCTGTTTGGAATGATGATATGTTTTGGACAGTGATTTGACTGTGATCGTGCTCATTGCGCGTCATCTCCTTTCAGCATTTCGATCAGATCGGCACGCGACAGTCCGAGCCGCTGCGCCTCCGCAAGAAGCGGTGCAATATAATCGTCATAGAATTTGACCCTGCGGTCGTCGCGTACATGTTCCGTCGCGTGTTCTGCAACATACATACCCATTCCCCTTTTCTTGTAGACCAGTCCCTTTTCGACGAGCAGATTCACGCCCTTGCGGACGGTCGCCGGATTGATTTTCAGCACCTGTGAAAGCTCGGTCGTGCTGGGAATCTGTTCGTCAGCCTGAATCTGACCTGTCACGATCCTGTCCTCGAGCCACTGCGCAATCTGTATGAACAGCGGCTCTGTGTCATTGAAACTCGGATATTTCACGTTTTCTCACATCCTTCCGTAATCTTAATCGGTTAGTTGCTTGTGTAACTAAGTATACATCAGAACCGTGCAGATGTCAAGGGGTTCCGGTACGATTTGGCACAATGCACAAGATATGCAATTCTGATTTGTGCAGTATGCGCCGGCTGCCTGACATGCAGCGCGTTATCAGGGCAAAAAACTTCATCAATATCAGGAAAACTATTGCAAAATCTGATAAAATATAGTATAATAAATACAATTTCATTCTGATTTGCTGAACCGCATCTATGAGACAGAAAGGAGTTATCCGGCATGAAACTGAAACAAAGACTGCTGTCCATGCTTTCCGCAGCGGCACTGACCCTGACTGCAGTGCCTGCCGCACCGGTTCCGGCGGAGGCGGCAAACTCCGACCTCTACTGCCAGACCTTCTCCGGCAGCAACATCGGCAGGCACAATTACAGCCGCTGGGCTGCACCGTCCACCTCGGACCTTGTCCCCTCCGGCACCGGCTGGATGCGCGTACAGGGCGGCGCGATCAAAGCCACCGACAGCGAAAATCCGAAGGCGCTGATCGAATACTACTCCTCGGATTTCAAGCTGCAATCGCGCAAGACCGTGACCATGCAGCTGCCGGTCTGGGGCGCGTTCCATGCGGGCAAGGACGGAAATTATTATCTGATTACCGGTCAGAACAATCCGGATAAGGACAATTCCCTGCCTGTGCTGGACATTGCAAAATACAGCAGCGACTGGACGCTTGTCAAGCATGTATCCGTCAAAAACAGCTCGCTGAACGCCGGAAGCAAGGGCATTACCGGTCCGTTCGATGCGGGCACGCTGCGCTGCGCCGACGACGGCACATGGCTGATTCTGAACATGGGCAGAGAAATGTACAGCGGACATCAGGCGAATCTTGCATTTCAGATCAAAATGTCCACGATGAGCGGACTCGTCCATACAGATGCAAACGGTATCGGCTATACGAGCCACTCCTTCAATCAGTTTGTTCTGCTGGACGGCACGCATGCCGTCACGATCAGCCACGGCGACGCATATCCGCGTGCCGTTGTGCTGGATTACTTCAAAGCAGATTATACGGAAGGCAATCTTTCTTCCTCCGGCGCGACACGCTGCACGCTGGTGCCGTTCACGGATGCTGCTGACTTCAATAATATGACGGAGGTCAACTATACCGGCGCATCCGTCGGCGGATTTGCCAAGAGCAGCACAAACTATATCATCGCGTATAATTCGATCAATCAGAATAAGATCGCCGATTACTGGAGCAATTACTCCGACCCTTATACGCGCAATATCATGATCGCTTCCGTATCGCGGAGCAATTTAAGCGGCACGGTCTCGCGCTGGACCGTCACGAACTATAAAGAGGATACCGAAAAGGGGCAGACGCCGTATCTCGTGCAGACCGGCACCGATGCCTTTGCCGTCCTCTGGCAGCGCGGCAGTCAGGTCAACTATACGACGCTCGACAAAACAGGCAAGCCCTCCGGCACGATCAAGACATTTGACGGCGCACTCTCCGACTGCGAACCGGTCGTCAAAAACGGCAAAATCTACTGGTATACATGGAACAATGAGACCGTCACGCTTTACAGCATGAACGCGCAGAACCCGACCGCGCTCAATACCGTCGTATACAAGGGCGGTCATGCGTATGAGCAGCTGACAGAAGCCGACGAGGCAGGCAATGTCACGCTTCACTGCACAAAATGCGGCGAGGAGAAACAGATTGTCGTCCCGACCGCCTGCTATGCCTACTGGACAACCAGCGACAACCCGAATTCCTATTCCACCAGATTCCCCGACAATGCGGATGCAGGCAAGCAGCTGATCGTCCGCGCAAGAGCATCCGCGCCGGACGGCGTGACAAGCTCGGAATATATCATGGAGGTCACGGAGGGCGCAGAGTATCTGACGCCGGTCGATCCCGACAGCACCGATTTCAAGCAGTATTTTCAGATCGGACAGTTCGATCCGGAGTCTGTGCGCTTTAAGCTGCGCATTTATCCGAAGTACAATCCGTCTGCGGAAAAGGTTTATTCATACAGCCTGAAGCACAGCTATGAGATCACCGAGACCGTTCCGCCGAGCGGCAGTACGGACGGTCATATCACCTATCACTGCACCGGCTGCGGGCATACCTATCAGAAAATCCTCTCGAAGCTGACGCCGCTCTCGGCGACAAGCATTCACTGCACCGTGAACGATTCCGCTTGCAAATACAACGGATCGCCGTATGAGCCGAAGTTCACGGTCACAGTCACCGGTTCCGACGGCACACAGACCGAATTGCAGCAGGGCGTCGATTTCACCGCTGCCTATTCGGATAATATCAACGCAGGTAAGGGCAAAATCACACTGACCGCCCTGCCGGACAGCCTCTATGTCACCGGCAAATCGGAGATCCTGTTCACGATCCAGCCGCAGGAGCTGAAATCCGGCAGAATCACGATCCTATCCAATCCCGACCGCGATCCGGACAAGGTCCTGACGCCGGATATCACGGTCAAAGACGATCAGGGCAATGAACTCACTGCCGGACAGGATTATATCTGCGAATATACCGAGAATACGATCAATGTCAGCGGCAAAGGCAATTATACCGGCACAATCGGGCAGACATTCTCGCCGAATTATCTGTATCTTTCAAGCTGTACGGCTGCATTTGCCGATCCGGATTTCGATACGGAACGCAAAACGCCCTATACCGGAAATCCGGTTGCGCCGGAGATCATCCTCAAGGACGGCGAACGCATCCTGCGCCCCGATATTGATTATACGGTCAGCTGGGAGAACAATACCAATGCAGGCAGAGTTTACGGCACGATCACCGGAACCGGCGCGTATAAAGGACAGAAAGCATCTATTTCCAGATCACCGCGCTGAACATTTCCGATGATGCCGATTTCATCGCGGAAATCGCGGAGGAAGGCCCGTTTGTCTATTCCGGTGAAGCGATCAAACCGGCTGTGAAGGTCTGCTCGCCGGACGGCAAAACCGTTCTGACCGCCGAGCAGGATTATACACTGACCTATAGCGGCAATACCAACAAGGGCACGGCGACGGTCTATGTTTACGGCAGAGGCAACTATACCGGACAGAAGACCCTGAGCTTTACAATCGACCCGCTCGCACTCACCGAGGATACCTGCAAAATCGAGCTCGAATATGATTCCGCTGTTTACGACGGCAAGAGCCATATGCCTGCCGTGACCGCAGTCATCGGCGACAAACGGCTGACGAGCGGCTTCAACCGGAGATATTCCGATGTATACAACGCCGGAACCGCATCCGTCACCGTGGAATTCACCGGAAACTATACCGGAACCTTTACCGCGGAATATGAGATCCTGCCGGCAGCGCTGGATCCGGAGGTGCTCAGTCTGTCCGTAACCGAATACACCTTCAACGGCAGCGAGCGCATGCCGGCGGTCGTGCGGTCCGACAGCGTCAGCTTCCGCAAGGGCATCGACTATACGGTCACCTATCAGGATAATCTGCATGCCGGAACTGCTAAGGCGCTGATCGAGGGCAAGGGCAATTACACCGGCACCGCAGAGCTGACCTTCACGATTCAGCCGTATCCCTTCAGAACAACGGATACGATCACTGTTTCGCCGTCGGCATATGACTGGACGGGCGAGGCGGTCACACCGGCTGCATCCGTCACTGCAAATTACAGCAAGCTCAATCCGGAGACTGATTTCACGCTGGAATATGCAGACAACACAGACCCCGGTACGGCAACCGTTACCGCAAAGGGCAAGGGCGATTATACCGGTTCCCTGTCTGCATCCTTCCGGATCAATCCGGCAAAGCTGACAGCGTCGATGTTCAAACTCGAAGCGGATGCATTTGCCTATACCGGCAGCCCGATCCAGCCAAAGGTCACGGCGGTGAATCAGCCGAAGCTGATCGAGGGTGATACATTCTTTGCCGTATACGGCGAAAATACGGACTGCGGCAAGGGCACTGTCAAGCTCACCGGCACCGGAATATATCAGGGCACGGTCACGCTCAGTTTTGATATTCTTCCGGTGGATATCAGTAAGACCGCAAAGGTCAGAACCGCCTTTTCGACCGTGACCTTTGACGGCAGAGCGATCTATGCGCCGGAGGTTATGGTTTCGCTCGGCGAAAATGATCTGCCGCGGAGTGCCTATACCTATTCCTTCTCGGACAATCAGAACGCCGGAACGGCAAAGGTCAAGGTCACATTCAGGGGCAATTATACCGGCACCGCAGAGGGCTCGTTCACGATTCTGCCTGCCGATCTGAAGGATGTGCTGACCGCAGAAACGACGAATACCGAACCCTATCGGTATGACGGCACGGCACATACCCCCGGCGTTACGGTCAGACTGAAAAACGGCTATACCCTGCAAACGGAAGACTATACGATCAGCTATGAGGACAATGTCAATGCAGGCGAAGCAGCCGCCGTGATCACGGGCAAAGGCAATGTCACCGGCGAATACCGGATTCCGTTCAGCATCTCTCCTGCACCGATCAGCCGCATTGAGATCGACGGTGACACATTCACCGAAAACGGCGAAAAAATCTGTCCGGAAGTGCGCGCCTATGCGGGTGATCCGGAGAAAGCGCTGATTCCGGAGAAGGATTATACGGTTTCGTACCGGAATAATTTGCAGCCCGGCACCGCGGATGCATATGTAGACGGCATCGGAAATTATACCGGCAGACGTCTGGTGCAGTTTGAGATCGAAGGAACCACGACGACTACCACGACTACAACAACTACCACCACAACAACAACGACTACCACCACAACGACCACAACAACAACAACGACCACAACTACGACCACCACAACCACGACGACTACCACAACCACCGGTACCGTGACGACAACAACTGCAACCAGTACCGCGACAACGTCTGCAACGACCGCGGCTGCGACTTCGACGACATCCGGTACCGTGACAACGACGCATACCACCGCATCGACCGGCACAACAACCGGCTCTGCGGCAACAACGTTCACGGAACCGACAACAACCAGTCAGACCTTCACAACGCGCACGACGCCGGAGACGACCGTGACAACGACAACCGCAGCATATACCGCAACCACAACGCGGCGTTCCGAAACGGAACCGCGCACGACGGCAAGCACCGCATATGAAACGGTCACATCGCAGACCAGCACCAGTCTGACCTTTACGACGCGCACCGAGCCGAGTGTAACAGAAACGACCGTCACGACGACGCGTGAGCCGGTCACGACCACAACCGGAACCGTGACAACCCCGCGTATCACCACGGAAACAAGCACAACACCGACCACCACAAGTGAGACAGTCACGACGCCGACCACCACAAGTGAGACAGTCACAACGCCGACTACCACAAGTGAGACAGTCACAACGACGACCACCACAAGTGAGACGGTCACGACACCGACCACGACGAGTGAAACGGTCACAACGCCGACCACCACCAGTGAGACAGTCACAACACCGACAACCACCGGTGAGACAGTCACGACGCCGACCACCACCAGTGAGACGGTCACGACGCCGACCACGACAAGTGAGACGGTCACAACGGCGACCGCCACAAGTGAAACGGTCACAACGACGACCACCACAAGTGAAACGTTCACAACGACGAGCACGACAAGTGAGACGGTGACAATGCCGAGCACGACAAGTGAGACAGTGACGACACCGACCACGACAAGTGAAACGGTGACGACGCAAATCGTCACAAGTGAGACGGTAACAACGACGAGCACCACAAGTGAAACGGTCACAACGACGACCGCCACAAGTGAAACGGTCACAATGCCGACCACCACCAGTGAGACGGTCACAACGCCGACCGCCACCAGTGAGACGGTCACGACAACGACCACTACCGGTGAGACGGTCACAACGCCGACCACCACAAGTGAGACAGTCACGACGCCGACCACGACAAGTGAAACGGTGACGACGCAAATCGTCACAAGTGAGACGGTAA
>CAMHUJ010000076.1 GCA_946188175.1 uncultured Ruminococcus sp. | reverse complement strand
ATGCTTTTTCAGATACATCAAAGAATGTTACCATATCGAATCCCTTGTAGCTGCCGATCGTTTTATGGATACTCAGACAATCTTCCTTTGCCGCTTGCGTCATTGCTCTGACCAATGCTTTTCCGGCTGCTTCACGGTCGGTATAGACCTTGCCCTGAATCGTGATCGAGAAACAATCCTCACCTTTTTCGTCTTTCATCGGAATCCATGCCTGATATTTCTCAATATCCGCTTGCATACCGACTGCTCTCTGCTGCAAATGTGTCAACTGCTGCGGAATCTCATGCTGCACTCTGTCCTCTATGCGATACTGGTCTTTATAGAATTTTGCTTTTGCAGTACGCAGCTTTGCCACATCAATGTCAAGCTGCATTTTCTCTTTGATCTCCGGACTTCCGGCACAAAGAGCCTTTGCTTCGGCATAAGAAAGAGAAGCATCATCCATATCCTCACAGCTTCTAAGCGAGGATTTCGATGTCATGATCTGACCGATATATTTTGCCTTGTTCTCCAATGTCTGATACAAATAGGCATCAAAGGTGCGCTCTGTTACATAGCGGTA
The DNA here is from genome assembly GCA_946188175.1 of uncultured Ruminococcus sp. Lineage (GTDB taxonomy): Bacteria > Bacillota > Clostridia > Oscillospirales > Ruminococcaceae > Firm-04. The sequence goes on along the minus strand of CAMHUJ010000076.1, from coordinate 6,830 downwards.
CAAATGCACTTTCTTGTTGTTATTGCCTTGACGAACCATACGTCCGAGCCGCTGTATCATATCTGCCGGTCGCCACGGCGCATCAAGATCATGCGATGCAATCAGGCGATCTTGTACGTTCGTGCCGGTTCCCATTTTTGGGGTACTGCCGATCAAAACACGGATATCGCCGTCACGCATCTTTTGGAACAGCTTTTCTTTCTGTTCTTCCGTCTTGGCATCATGGATAAATGCGATCTCATTCGCCGGTACACCCTTGTCGATCAGCTTCTTCTTTATATCATCATACACGTTAAAGCCTTTTCCGTTTGGAGTAGAGAAGTCGCAGAAGATGATCTGTGTTAATTTGTCCGCAGCAGTTTCATCCCAGATTTTGAATACATTGGAAACGCAGCGGTTGACCTTTGTGTTTTCCTCGTCCGGCAGCATCGGATTGATAAGTCTTTGATCCAGACCGATTTTTCTGCCGTCTGTTGTGATAACGAGCATATTATCCTCTTGTACCGATACTGCATGACTATGTACTTTATCTGCGCGTTCAGACAGACTTGCAATCAATTTCTCTTGTGTTTTTGTCGGCGGTACTGCTTCAATATGCATTTCGCATTCCGGCACATCCAGATCAAGCTCACTTGCAACCTTTATGTCGGCAGCTTCTTTGAAGATCTGCATCAGCTCCGGCAGATTGAAGAATTCTGCAAAACGTGTTTTCGCACGGTAGCCTGTTCCCTCCGGTGCAAGCTGTAAATCTGTGACTGTTTTGCCAAATGTGGATGCCCAAGCATCAAACAAATACATTCCCATTGCATCGAGCTTTTCTGATTGCAGATAGCGCATCATGGTATAGATTTCTGTAATGGAATTTGCGACCGGTGTTGCTGTTGCAAAGATCGTCTGACCTTGCGGCAGCTCATCCATGTACTTTGTTTTCAGGAACAAATCTGCCGTTTTCTCTACACTGTCATTGGTTGAGATACCGGACACGTTATTCATTTTTGTCACTAAAAAGAGGTTCTTAAACTCGTGCGCCTCGTCAACGATCAACTGATCGACACCCATTTGTTCAAACGTCACGGTATCATCGTGTGGAATGGAAAGTAAGGTTGTCCATCGTTCTTCCAGTTTTTTGAGCTGCCGCAGCAATGCTTTTTTGGAAACAGGATCTTGGCATTCTTCGTATGCTTTTCTTGCTTCATCAAGTTCGTGTTCCAGATAGTCGCATTGCCGTTGATGAGAAAGCGGAATGTGCCGCAAATGTGAATGTCCCATAATCACGCAGTCATAATTTCCGGTTGCGACTTTGGCACAGAATTTCTTTCGGTTTGCTTCGCTGAAATCTTCTGCTTTTGCCACAAGGATATTGGCTGCCGGATAGAGCCGCAGAAAGTCTGCCGCGACTTGCTCTGTCAGATGATTCGGTACGCACAGCAAGGACTTCTTATGTTGTCCCAGACGATGCCCCTCCATGATCGCAGCAATCATTTCATACGTCTTTCCTGCACCGACTTCGTGCGCAAACAGCGTATTATCGCCGTAAATCGCATGAGCAATCGCATTCTTCTGATGTGGTCTTAGCGTGATCTCCGGATTCATATTCGGGAAGATCAGACGGCTGCCGTCATATTCACGGGGCTTTACGCTGTTAAACTTCTCATTATACAGCGTGACAAGTTCATTTCTGCGTGTCGAATCTGCAAAAATCCAGTCTGCAAATGCTTCTTGCAAAGCATCTTGGCATTGCCGTGCTGCTTCTGTTTCGTTCTGATTGACAACATACTTTTTCTTGTCGCCAACCATGACGGGATCGTAGACTGTACTTGCTCTCAGGTTCAGGCAATCTTCCAGAATCTCATAGGCATTCTTTCGTTCTGTACCGAATTTTGTTGTCACAACCATATTGCTGTTGTCTGCTGATTTGTTGCTGACATAGAATTCGGATACTTCCGGTGTGAAGCTGACTTTTATATGTGCGTAAGACGAAGTATTGAACATTTCTTTCATGAACTGCTGATAGTATTTGACCGGCAGCCATGTTGCGCCAAGCCGTACCTGAATTTCAGATGCATCCAGAGGTTCAGGCATTACCTGTTCCAATGCAGCAATGTTTTCGGCATATCGGCTGTCAGTTGCCGCAGCAGATTTCGCAGCGGCAAGTTTTTCACGGATGTTACCGGAAAGATACTCGTCAGCTATTTCGTATTGTTCTGTCAGCGGATTCAGATAGATTACACCTTGCAGCTCAGAAATGATCTCAGCCTGATCTTTGTTGTTTAACAATTTGCTCATGAATTCCAGATCGACTTTTGCTTTTTCGGAAATAGAGATCGCAAGAGCTTCCATTGAAGTGTCTGCCGATGTAGGAACAGTATGCGGAATGATCGTGCGCTGTGTGAATAGAGCCGCCAGTTCGACAACTTTGCCGTTTTTGACTTTTTCTAATGAATGCAGCAGCGGTGAACGAGAATCAGCATCAAAAGCGCGAGAATTATCTTGACTGTTCAGAATACCGTATTTCTCGACAAAAGCATCGTATTGTGCGGTCAGTTTGCCTTGCAGTGCAATGATCTCATCATCCGATACATCCAACTGCTGCTGAATTTGCAGAAGTTCCTGAACGGTATCTGCGATATGCTGCATCCCGTCAACACGTTCCAGAAGTTTCGGTATACGTTTCGCTGCTCTTTCTTCGATCTCATCACCGCGCCGCTGAAACACCTTACCGTCAATCACGCGCAGCGTACCGTCCGGCATATCAGCCGGTGCAGGGCGTACTTCCAGTTCCTTTTCTTTCTTTTCCTGCGCCGGTGCATCCTGCGAAATAGATGCTTTCAAATTGGCGATTGCTTCGTGAAGCTGCTGTTTCAGATCAGCTCCCTGAATCGGAACGCAGTCAACCTGTCCACGTTCTTCGCCGTATCTGGTATTCACTTTCAATTCACCAAGCACCATTTCCGGATGATCGACAAAGTATTGATTGATCTGAAAGCCCTGCTCTGTTCGCGTGGAATCCACCCATTCCGGCACAGCCGTCAGCGGTGTACTCCGCTTTTGGAGAAAGATAATATCTGATGTTACACCGGTATCGCTGAATGCTTTGTTCGGCAGTCTGATCGCGCCGACCAAATCAGCACGTTCTGCAAGATACTGTCGGACTTTGGTATTCTGTTTGTCCATTGTACCGGATGAAGTCACGAATGCGACAATGCCGCCGTCCTTAACCTTATCCAGAGCTTTCGCAAAGAAGTAATCGTGAATCAGGAACTTGTGTTTATTGTAGCCGCGATCGCTGATCTTGTAATCACCAAACGGAACATTGCCGACCGCCACATCAAAGCTGCCGTTTGCAAACTTTGTCTTTTCGATGCCGCAAACCTTAACATCCGCACTCTGATAGAGCTGCTGTGCAATGCGACCGGAAATGCTGTCAATCTCCACACCGATGAGCTGTGAATTGCTCCGCATGGATTCCGGCATCGTTCCGAAGAAATTGCCGATTCCCATTGCCGGTTCGAGAACGCGACCGCCCTGAAATCCCATATTTTCAAGTGCTTCATAGATCGCACCGGAAACAACCGGCGAGGTGTAGAATGCATCGGTGATCGTCTTTTCCGCAGCACGGTATTCATCCTTTGTGAGCAATTCACGCAGCGCGGTATATTCGGTTTCCCAAGCTCCGTTTTTGGCATCAAAGGCTTCTTGTATACCGCCCCATCCGACATATTTCGCAAGGACTTCCTGTTCTTCCGGTGTTGCCATTCTGCCCTCTGCTTCGATTGCTTTCAGCGTCCGGATTGCTTCGATGTTATCGTGACACCGTTCGCGCTTTGTGCCGATTCCATAGGATTCTTCCGATATCCGGTAATCATGCTTTTCATCGGTGATCGAGAAGTTTCTGCTTGCCAAGAATGCCGCAGCAATCTCCGGACTTTCAGCATCCGCGCCGGAGATCGTACCGTCCGAACGGAAATAGACCGTTACATCCGAACCGTTGAAGTCATAGACTGCTTTTGCCAAGCTGCGATTCTGCCTTTCCAGATTTGGCGACCAATCATCCGTGAAGAACGAAAGCGCATCCCTGCTGTTGCTGTCATAGCTTGCAAAATACTCATATACACCGAGATTGTCCTGTGTGAATTCAAGCGGATAGATTGCTGCTGCTGCATCATCAATCGTGAAAACGATCTCCGGATCGCGCATCCGATCGCCGTTCTGCTCATAGTAGTGTGCAACGGAGATCTTGTCGGTATCTATCTTTTCAATGACAAGCGGTTCATACTGATCGGATTCAAAGCGCAGATATGTGCAGTCATCGTTGAACATTTCCGGAGCAAGTTTCTGCAATGCCTTGTATGCACGGTTTTCAAGCCGCCGTCCGGTTTTCTTTTCCGGTGAAGCGGCTGCTTCTGTTCCGTTTTCAGGTTTCAGCGGTGCATTGTTTTTGTCAAGCCAATCGGAATATGACGTTATAGCAGCGGTGAGCTGACCATTTTCTTCTTTGAAATCCAGTACACCGTCAATTCCGCACTTTTCGGATAATGCCGTGATCGTGTTCTGCAATTCTGCATCATCCCGTGCCATTTCATAGCGCGTATAGTCTGTGTTCAGAACATTCTGACCGCCGCGAACCTGAATCAGATCAAATGCCATGTGATCGGCATCATTCTGGACACCAAGTGTCAGACGGGCAAGTGGCAGATCGGCATCGTTCGCAGCATACACGGTTTCATTGTTATATGCCTGTTCACGCAGTTCATTGAACCGCATGATCGCCGCATCCAATGTGTCAAATCGTTCCAGTTCAGAACGTGCTGATTCGCTCTGCGACCATGTTGCCATATCCGCGACAATATAATACTCCCACTTTGATTGTGCTACTGGTAGCACATTTTCTGTTGCCTGTTCCGGTTCGTCATATCGGTGCATATCCCGTTCTGCTTCTGCTGCTTCGGTTTCCATTCCGTTCAGCCGCAGTATATCCGGATTGAACGCACGGTATAAAGGAAAATCTCCCTCGTAATGCTCGATCTTCTTGGTATCCTTATTGAATACGGCAAATCCAAGATAATCATTTTCAAGATAATTTCGACCAACGGCTATTGCTTCATCAAGCGTGGCATATTCTTTCTTATCATCAATACCACCGTCATAACCGGCATTGGTAATGACAAGATGGTTTCGACTAACAGCTATTGCTTCATCTGTTTGTGCTACTGGTAGCACAACTTCTCTCGGTTCACTTGAAATCGCCAGAGATTCTGCCTGTTCTGCAAAACGCTGTATATCCGCAGTCAATTTGTCACGTTGCGCCAGATCGTAGATATTGTAATAATCCGTCACCGGATAATCTCTGTGCGAGGAATAGGATTCCGAAACTACAATGCCGTGTCCGTGATAAGCATAGGTAACGGATTCAGATTGGCTTGAAAAGTTATCTCTGCGTTCATGACCGTTACTGTCCATGCCGCCCTCATACTGCGAATAGGAATCCGTCAGCGTGAAGCTCTTTACGGTTGCAAAATCAATCGTCATGCCGGTGTTGGAAATCTGGAATGTCAGATCAGCATCTTGTTCCGGCATGAAGTCAGCTCCGAATCGTTCTGTCAGATAATCAACAGAAGAAGCAGTCAGGTAACAGCCGTTCTCCTGCGCTGTCTGAATGACTTTCTGAATATCGGCAAGCACCGCATTTTCGGAAAGACGAGCATACCAGACATTATCTCCCCACATATTTGTTTCGCCGGTATCGGCAAATGAATCTGTCCGAGCTGCCACCTTGATAGCATTAAATCCGGCTGAATTACCGGTAAACTGAATGTCAATCAGGTCAAACTTGCTTGCAAGGAATTCCGGCATGACTTCATATCCGACCGACTGAACGTAATAGGGCGTTTTTCCGCTGCCCTCGGTTACCACGATCACATCACTGGTACTCATGGAGCGACCTTTGTAATCTGCCGGATGATCTGTATTGAATCGTGCATAGAGCGTTTCAAGTTTTTGCTTGACCGTATCGCCCTCAACGTCACGCAGATCGCCGGAATACACAAGGTCATAATCTTCATGTGTAAGGTGTGCGTATTTGTTGGATTCCAGATCTTCAAAACGATGATAATGATGTTCTTCGCCGCTTTTCAGTTGGTAAATATCGTATGTAAAAGCCGGTTCAACTCCGTTGACCGAAAATCCCATTTCTTTTACACCGTGCAGTACGAAATGGCTGTTCACCATTGTGAAGTTCCGGAGTATGAGATCATCTTCCGTATCGCTGTCAGCAAGCAACAGATAGCCCTGATCCGGCTCAAAGTGCAAGCGGTAATTGTATAGATCACGTTTTCTTGCATCGGAGATCGGATAGGCAGCGGTTTCGTCATTCGGCATGGAAAGGTACACATCCCTGTGATGATCGAGCGCATCATAGACTTCCATATTCTCAGCAGCATCACGTTCCCATGCTTCTTCCGCTTCACGTTCTACATCCTGATGAAGCTGTGCCGCTGTCCGGAAGAATTCTCCGATCTGTTCCCAACTGTACGAAACGCTGAACGGATGCACAGAATCCGGCTCTGCGGTAATAGTAACACCAATGAGATCTTTTCTTGCAGCGAATGTTGCCATTTCAAAGGTTTCGTGATCGGAAATGATGTATCTGGATGTATCAACAAAATCCTGTGCGACTGCCGCTGCATCTTCGCCGTTGTCAAAGAGCCGTTGTGCGATCTCGTCCATTTCATCACCGGCGACCATGCGATCAACGAACATCGGCATATTGTTCTCATTCATGATGTACTTCGCGGCAGCGGATAATTCCAATGCTTCTGCCGGTTGCGTAT
>CAMHUJ010000075.1 GCA_946188175.1 uncultured Ruminococcus sp. | reverse complement strand
ACCCTCGGCTATGACGGCGGTTTCTATACCTCCAGCTATGACTACGATGAGATTTCGTGGGCGGCTGTGTGGCTGTATTACTGCGCCTGCGACGGCGATATCTCCGTCCGCAACGAGGAAGCCTACGAAAAGTACATCACGCCGATTATCGAGGTCGATATGGATACCACATTTGACAACGGCGGTCATCCGTATACCGGCTGGTTCAGAAGAATCATGAAGGATACGAACAACTGCTGGAACAATATCTGGGTTCACTGCTGGGATACTGTCTGGGGCGGCGTCTTTGCAAAGCTCGCTCCGGTTACGAATATCGAACGTGACTGGTATATCTTCCGCTGGAACTGCGAGTTCTGGTCGAGCATTACGCACCTCGATCCGGGTCTTGTTGATACGATCTATGATAAGCCCTACGAGTGGGATCAGGATCCCGCAAAGCCGGATTGGAAGGATTTCCTTTCGACTTCTCCTGCAGGATTTGCCGTTCTGAACGAGTACGGTTCTGCACGTTACAATACCGCAGGTCAGCTCTGCTGCCTCGTATATGCGAAGGAAGCAGAGAACCATGAGAAGAATCAGGATCCGCTGCGTTTTGCAAAATGGGCAGAGGGTCAAATGGAATACATCATGGGTAAAAACCCGATGAACCGTCCTTACATCGTCGGCTGGTCTCCGACAGCTGCGTCGCATCCGCACCACAGAGCGGCACACGGCTCCAAGGATCAGAACATGGATAATCCTCCGACACAGGTACATATCCTCTGGGGTGCACTGGTCGGCGGTCCGGATTCTCAGGACTGGCACCGTGATATCACGAAGGACTATGTTTATAACGAAGTTGCTGTTGACTACAATGCAGCCGTTGTCGGTGCATGTGCAGGTCTGTATCACTTCTTCGGTACCGAGGACATGAAGAGCCAGGAGAACTTCCCGCCTCCGGAATCCAGCTATAAAACGCCGGAAGAGCTCCGCGAATTTGTCGTGAAGGCTGCTGTCGGTCAGGACAGCAACCGCAGCACGCAGATTCTGCTTGCATTTACCAATGAGACACTGCTTCCGCCGCGTTACCTCAAGGAAGCAAAGGCACGTTACTACTTCAATATTTCCGAGCTTCTGGAAAAGGGTCAGACTGTGGACGATATCAATGTCGAAATGCAGTATGACAAAATGGGCGCAAACTCGCAGAATGAATATCAGGTCAAGACTGAGATTAAACAGTACAACGACGAAGGCGACTGCTATCTCGAAATGACATGGACCGGATTCAAGTTTTACGGCGAAATGGATTACCAGTTTGCGATTGTTGCACCGAAGCTGTGTGTCGTTCCGGCTGATGAAGACAACCCGAACGAAAGACACGTTGCGATCTGGGATTCTTCCAATGACTACAGCCGAAAGGGACTGGCATCTGAGGAAGAAAGCGGCAAATCTCTGAATGAGTGCCCTGAGGAGTTCGACCGCATCACGCTGTATGTGGACGGCAAGCATGTCTGGGGTATTGAGCCTGAGGGTGCACCTGCTCCTGTGTTCGAGGATAAGCCGATTGAGACCACTAAGGTAAGCGATATCGGCAAGTCTGATGTCTCCTACGGCGATGTCAACTGCGATAACGCTGTGGATGTTTCCGACGCAGTTCTGCTGGCTCGTCTGATCGCTGAGGATGCCGGTGCGAATGTGACTGCACAGGGTAAGCTCAATGCAGACTGCCTCAAGGACGGCAATCTGAACGGCGATGACGTTATTCGCATTCTGCAATATGTTGCAAAACTGATAAACTATTCCGTGCTAGGCACAAAATAATGAAAACAGCGGTGCATCAGTTACGGTGCACCGCTTCTTTTTTGATCGGAGGCAGGTTATGATTCCACTGGCTGAGCGGCTCAGACCGCAGAGCATTGATGATATGGTCGGACAGCCGCATCTGTTCGCTGCCGGTATGCCGATGCGCCGGATTATCGAATCGGGTCAGGTGCCGAATATGATTTTCTACGGTCCTTCCGGAGTCGGTAAGACGACGCTTGCGCGTATGATCGCGGATAAGACTGATATGTCTCTGCATAAGCTCAACGGAACCACGGCGTCAGTCGGCGATATTCGGGAGATTTTGCAGGAAAGCCGGTCTTTGTTCGGCTCAAACGGTGTTCTGCTGTATCTCGACGAGATTCAGTATTTCAATAAAAAGCAGCAGCAAAGCCTGCTGGAATACATCGAAAACGGCAGTGTGACGCTGATTGCCTCGACGACTGAAAACCCGTATTTTGCGGTTTTTAACGCGATCATCAGCCGTTCGACCGTCTTCGAGTTCAAACCAGTGACACAGGATCAGATGCGTCCGGCGATTGAACGTGCATACCGTTTTCTTGCTGAGGAGCAGGGGAGTGCGATCCACTATACACCGGAGGTCGTTTCATATATTGCAGCAGGCTGCGGCGGGGATGTCAGAAAGGCGGTCAATACAGTCGAACTTTCCGTGCTTGCCGCAGACCATTCACAGACAGAACTGCAAATCGAACTGGAATCGGTTAAGGCGCTGACACAGCGCAGCAATATGCGATATGACCGTGACGGAGATCAGCATTATGATCTGCTTTCTGCGCTGCACAAGTCAATTCGCGGCTCGGATGAAAATGCTGCGGTTCATTATGCTGCGCGGCTTATGGAGGCAGGGGACTTGCTGCCGCTCTGTCGGCGTCTGCTTTGTATTGCCTCTGAGGATATCGGGCTTGCCTATCCGCTTGCGATTCCGATTGTCAAGGCAGCTGTCGATACCGCATTACAGCTTGGACTTCCGGAGGCGCGTCTTCCGCTTGCCGACGCTGTAGTATTGCTTGCAACTGCGCCGAAATCAAACAGCGCCTATCTTGCAATAGACGCTGCGTTTGCTGATATTCGCGCAGGGCTTTCCGGAGATTTTCCGCGTGCGCTGCAAAATGTGCACTTCGACGGCGCAGATGTCAAAAACAAAGGGCAGCATTATCTGTATCCGCATGATTATCCGAATCACTGGGTACAGCAGCAGTATTTACCGGATACGCTGAAAGACCGTGTTTACTATCATTACGGTGAAAACAAGGCGGAGCAGTCCGCGAAGGCATACTGGGAAAAGATCAAGAAATAGGAGCGCATATGGATGCCAAATCATTTCTGGCTGTCATGCATGTCGCGGAACGGCTGAAGGACACGCTGCGGCACTGTACGACAAGTCAGCGCAGGGTTGAAAGTGTCGCGGAGCACAGCTGGCGGATTGCACTTATGGCGCAGCTTCTGCGGCATGAATTCCCCGATACGGATATTGACAAGGTCACTGTAATGTGCCTGATACATGATCTCGGCGAATGCTTTACCGGTGATATCCCCACCTTCGTCAAAACAGACGACGACAGGGCACATGAGGACTCACTTCTGGAACATTGGATTCAGTCGCTGCCGCCGGAAATTGCGTCGGATTTTACTGCGCTTTTTTCGGAAATGCATGCGCAGCAGACAGCGGAAGCGAAGTTGTTTCGTGCACTGGATAAACTCGAAGCACTGATTCAGCACAATGAATCACCGCTCAATACATGGTCTGAGAATGAGTATTCGCTGAATCTCACCTATGCTTACGATACCGTCGCTTTTTCCGATTGGCTGACATCGCTCCGGAACGAAATCAAAAATGAAACCCTCGCAAAGCTAGCCTGCGAGGGTGAATCATCATCAAACACAAATCCAGATAATCAACGGAAACGAAACGAGTGAGAACAGTGTCGTCAGAAAGATGCCCTGTGATGCGAGCTTTTCGTTTCCGTTGTATTCTGTGGCAAACAATGCTGTCGTATTGGCAACCGGCATACAACTCATCAGCAGCAGAGTCGGCGCAAGAACCGGATGCATCACGAGCCGCTTGATCAGCAGCCAGAAAAGCAGCGGAAGCGCAATCTGCCGCAGCAGCACATAAACATTCATGCGCATATTTGTCAGAACATCCTTGATTTTCATGCCGCTGAGATTGGCACCGACCACGAGCATTGCAAGCGGCGAGGTCAGATCACCGAGCGTCCCGCAGGTATCAGCGATGAGAGCCGGCAGGTGAATCCGGAACACAAATATAAGGATGCCGACTGCCGTGCCGATAACTGCCGGTGTCAGCAGCAGTTTTTTCCATGGGATTGCATGCAATCGTTTATTCAGTGACGCATCTTCTGCATCGCCTGCGCGCCCCATGAGCACAACGCCGAAGGTGTAGACAAAGATGTTGAACACGCTGTTGACGATTGCTGCGTAAAACAGTCCCTCTGTGCCGTAAACCGACTGAACGAGCGGAAATCCCATAAATCCGACATTTCCGAAGACTGTCATGAAAATATAGAGACGCCGGTCAGGCTTCGGCGGGCGAATCAGCGCTGTCAGCAGCAGAGACAGTAAAATGAGAATCAGGTAAAATGCAAATGCATACACAAACAGCATTCCGACGGAGACCGTACCGTTTGAATCCTGCTGATCCTGCATTTTCATCCGGTCATAGAATGCGTCGATCATCATGAGCGGCGTCGTGACATAAAGCAGGATTTTTGTCAGCTTTTGCTTGGTATGCAGATCGAGCAGTTCAAGTCTTGCCAGAGCGAAACCGAGGCAGAGAATGATAAACAGCTTGCCGGTCTGCGCGATGATAACGGATATATCCATAGACACCCTTATCGCTTATCCGGCTTGCGGATGAACAGTATGCCGAGCGTATTCGGACCGCAATGGCTGGAAACGGTACAGCCTGCCCGTGTTTCCTCGATTGCTTCAAATCTGCCGGATGCTCGGATTGCAGCTTCGGCGGCACCGACAGCATCCTTCGGTGCTGATGCATGCGTGACAAAGATTCTGTGATTGTCAATGGCATCGCGGTCTGCGAGACGATCCTTCGCGTATTCGGTGACACAATGAACAAAATTGCCGCGGTATTTCTTACTGACAGACATCTCGCCGTTGTGTACCTCGATACAGGGCTTGAGCTTCAGCAGATTTGCGCCGAGTGCAGCAACGGCAGAGCAGCGTCCGCCCTTATATAAATAGTCGAGACGGTCTATGATAAAGCTGGCATCCACGTTCGGGATAATCTCATTGCGAAGTGCTTCTGCGATTTCCTCCGCAGACTTGCCTGCCTGTACCATTTCAGATGCGCAGAGCACAACATGTCCGAAACCGGTCGAAAGATTCATCGAGTCGATCACTGTCACATGTCCGGTTTCTTCGGCGGCAATGCAGGCGTTCTGGTAACAGCTTGAAAACTTTGCACTGATCGTAATGCAGAGAATCTCATCCTCAGGATTCTGCGAAAGCAATTTCCGGAATGCGCTGACATAATCTGCAACAGTCACGGCTGCCGTTTTCGGCATTGCGCCGCCTTCTGCAACATGCTTGAAAATATCCTCCGAATGAATATCCACGCCATCCTTGTGTTCATCATCTCCCAGTATGACATAGAGCGGCACAATCGTAATCTGATACTGCTGGATCAAATCGTCATTCAGATCGCAGGTGCTGTCTGCGATAATGTGGATTGCCATTTGCATACACCTCTCTCTCATTTGATACCATTATTATAGCGCGGATTGCAGATTTTGTCAAGAATCCAATTCACGCGGCTTTATCGTTCGATACAACTATTCTGCTTGAATTGTTGACATTTTGTGCAAGATGTGGTATACTATATAAAAATACACGTAAAGGGGGAATTTTCATGCTTCGGCGTACTACTGCTCTGCTTTCTTCGGCTGTATTTGCCGTTTGCTGTATGCCTTCCGTATCTGCGCAGCCTGCTTCAGAACGGATTGATCTATCGGATAAAATTATCCGCGATGTGAATCTGGTTTATATCGGTGCAGATTATCTCAATCCGGCGTCTGTCCTTTTTGATAATCAGGACTATGCGCCCGCATCGCCGGATAATCTGAAAGTCAGTGCGGAGGCTTGGGAGAAGACAGACCGCTCCAAAAACTGGAAGCCGAACTGGCAGGATGAATTCGGCGATGATGTGTTTTATATTGATTTACAGGCGAATTATGTCATAACCGGAATCTGCTATCTGGATACAAACGGCGTGCAGGATTGGGTCATCGAGGACGGCGAGCCCTTTGCGTGGAAACAGATCGGAACATTCACGACAGATACCTACCAGACATGGCAGGGCATACAGATTGAGAAGCCGCGTGCGACCCGATATCTGCGCTTTTCTACAGCCTGCGGCGACAGCGGCGTCAGTGAGCTTGCAATTTACGGATATCTCGATTCGCCGCTCAGTGATGCGCAGAAGGCGAAAACCGATGTGAAAAACCGTCCCTCTGAATATACATCGGAAATACTCATGGCAGGCGGCAAGATCGGATTCAATGCTTTTATTGACGACCCGATGTCCGCGATCATGGCAGCAGGCAATGTCCGTGAATATCATAATCTCAGCTGGGTGCTGGATGAGCAGGGGAAGGTCAAATTTACGCAGGGGACATGGGGGGATATGGATCTCTACTATTCCCGCATGCAGCAGCTCGGCATCAGTGTCATTCCCTGTATTCAGGGCGGCAGCACTGTTATTTCCGGCGGAACAAAACCGCCGGAGATTCCGGTTGCAGCAAATACCGATACGACCGACCCTGCAAGCTACAAAATCCATGCGCAGGCGATGTATCAGATTGCCGCACGCTACGGCAGTAATTCTAAAATTGATACCAAAACGCTGAATGTAGCCGAAGGCTCGGAACCGAAAATCGGACTGAATCTGCTGTACGGCGTAGAAAACTGCAATGAGCCGAATAAAACATGGAGCGGCAAAGCGAATTATTTTTCGCCCTATGAGCTGGCTGCAATGTGCTCCGCCGATTTTGACGGCCACGAAAGCACGATTACGAACGCCGGTGTCAAGCAGGCGGATCCGCATTTTGCACTGGCTGTCGGCGGACTGCTCGCCGGTGCACCGCTGCTTGATTATCTTTCGGAGATGAAGGAATGGTTTGACTATAACCGTAAGGACGGTCTCTTTGCAGCCGATATTATCAATGTGCATCTCGGCCCTGACAGTGCCAATCCGGACGAATCAAATCTGGCTGCACGCATCAAGGAGATTCGTGCGTGGATGTCAAAGAATGCGCCGAATACGCAGCTCTGGATTTCCGAGTTTGAAGTACCGATGAGCGACTGCGAAAAAGAAGGCGTCGATAATCATGACAATGAAGCATATCAGCTGAAATATGCGCAGCGTGTTGCGCGAACCTATCTGAATGCAATCGCAGCCGGTGCAGACCGCATCTCGAAATTTCAGCTGCGAGATGAAGGCGAGGGCGTATACTATAATTCCGGTCTCGTGACGCAGAAGGGCAGCTGGAACAAAAAACTCGCATGGTATTATACTGCGTGTATGCGCGATGTACTGCGCGATTCCTATTTTGCTGCGGATATGACCGACGATG